>JBFMCF010000129.1 GCA_040754625.1 bacterium
CTTGTTACCGACTGGAAAGATTATTCTTTTTCTGGTTCGCTTGATTTTAATTTGAATAAAATTATCAGTTAATGTTTACGCAGGCTAAAGCCTGCGGCTACAAAACCACCGGTAACTGACCGGTTACGTCCTCCTGTTACTCTGGCACCTCGATACCTCTCTGATACTTTACAATATTTCTTTTAATGACCGGCCTGTGTATGAATTTTTTACTTTCATGATTTCTTCAGGCGTCCCTTCCGCGACAATATACCCGCCCTCATCCCCGCCCTCCGGCCCAAGGTCAATAATATAATCCGCCGTTTTAATAACATCAAGGTTATGTTCTATTAACAAAACCGTATTACCGGCATCAACAAGCCTGTTTAATACTTCAAGTAATTTCTTAACATCGTCAAAATGAAGGCCTGTGGTAGGCTCATCCAGGAGGTAAAGTGTTTTGCCAGTCGCCCTTTTCGAAAGTTCTCCTGATAGTTTTATCCTCTGCGCCTCGCCGCCTGAAAGTGTCGTGGCGGACTGGCCCAATTTAATATATCCAAGCCCCACATCATAAAGCGTTTGCAGTATTCTTTTTACAGGCGGTATATTTTCAAAAAATTTCAACGCCTCATCAACACTCATTTCCAAAACCTCATAGATGTTTTTGCCTTTGTACCGGACTTCCAGTGTTTCCTTATTATACCTTTTCCCGCGGCAAACCTCGCAGGGGACATAAACATCCGGTAAAAAATACATTCCAATTCGTATAATCCCGTCACCCTCGCATGCCTCACAGCGGCCGCCTTTGACGTTAAAACTAAACCTGCCTGCTTTATATCCCCTTGCTTTCGCGTCGGGCAGAAGAGAAAATAAATCCCGGACAGGGGTAAATAATCCTGTGTAGGTCGCGGGGTTTGACCGCGGAGTGCGTCCGATAGGAGATTGGTCTATGTCAATTACTTTATCAATGTTTACCAATCCCGTTATTTCTTTAACATTTTCAAACTTTTTTGACGAATGGTAATAATACGATGAAAGCGCGGGATAAATCGTTTCCTCCACTAAACTGCTTTTACCTGAACCGGAAACACCCGTGACGCACACCAGCATACCTAAAGGAATTTCCACATCGATGTTCTTTAAGTTATTATGTTTAATGTTTTTAAATATCAGATATTTCCCATTTCCTTTCCTTCTTTTTGGAGGAATTTCTATCTTCTTTTCACCTCTCAAATATTTGCCTGTTAAGGAATTTGCGCATTCCAGAACATTGTCAATTGTCCCGGCTGTTATAACCTCCCCGCCGTTAATGCCCGCCCCCGGTCCAAGGTCAACAACATAGTCCGCGGTCCTGATTGTTTGTTCGTCATGTTCAACAACAATCAGGGTATTGCCTAAATTCCTTAACCTGATCAGGGATTCGATCAGCCTGCTGTTATCCCTCGCATGGAGCCCGATACTCGGCTCATCCAGGACATAAAGCACCCCGACAAGACCGGAACCTATTTGTGTGGCTAACCTGATCCTTTGAGCCTCCCCGCCGGAAAGCGTTCCGGCGTTCCGTCCCAGAGTAAGATAATCCAGCCCGACATTCGATAAAAACATTAACCTTGCTTTTATCTCTTTTAATATCCTTTCTGCCACAAATTTATCCCTTTGAGAAAGCGAAACGTTGTTAAAGAACTTTATTAAGTCTTTTATGGAACATGATGTCAATTCAATTATGTTCATTTTTTCAATTTTTACCGACAGGCTTTCAGGTTTTAACCGCTCACCTCTGCAGGACGGGCAATTATGGCTTGACATATACCCGGAAATCCACTCCCTTATATATTCGGATTTTGTTTCTTTGAACCTTCTTTCGAGGTTTCGTATTACCCCTTCAAACCTGCCGCTGTGTTCAAAAAAACTGGAAGCCCCGCGGTATTCAAATCTGATCCTTTCATCGCCTGTACCGTAAAGAATTATATTCTTTATTCTGTTGTCCAGTTTTGACCATGGTGTGTCCAAACTAAAATTGTAATGCCTGCTTAAACTTGATATCATCTGCTGGTAGTAACGCGCGGTTTCGTTTCCCCACGGCTCAATGGCCCCTTCGTTAATCGAGAGGCCGCTGTCCGGAACTACCAAATCGGGATTCAGCTCCATTTTCGTCCCAAGTCCGGAGCATACAAGGCACGCGCCAAACGGGCTGTTAAATGAGAACATCCTTGGAGTTAATTCCGCCAAGCCCGTCCCGCATTTACTGCATGAATAACTTTCGCTGAAGATTTTTTCCTTCCCGTCATTAACTATCAAAACCAATCCCTGGCCAAGTTTTAAAGCTGTTTCGATGGAATCGGTCAATCTTTTTTGCCCCCCCTGGTTGACCGCGAGACGGTCAACAATTACTTCCACATTATGCTTCTTGTTCTTGTCCATCTTTATTTCTTCAGAAACATCATATACATTTCCATCCACACGGACACGGACAAAACCTTCTTTCTCCAACTGCTGGAATAATTTCTTGTATTCGCCTTTCTGGCCCCTTATGACCGGGGACAGGATTTCAATCTTTGTTTCTTCCTTAAAACATAAAATCCTTTCAACTATTTCCTGCGCGGTCTGCCTTTCAATCTTTTTCCCGCATTTATAACAGTACGGCACGCCTATCCTGCTGTATAACAACCTGAAATAATCATAAATCTCGGTTATTGTTCCCACGGTTGAACGCGGATTTTTGCTGATTGTTTTCTGTTCTATGGCGATCGCGGGCGAAAGCCCCTCGATATATTCAACATCGGGCTTTTCAATCTGCCCCAAAAACTGGCGCGCGTATGCGGAAAGCGACTCCATGTATCTTCTTCTCCCTTCAGCGTATATCGTGTCAAACGCGAGTGAGGATTTCCCCGAACCGCTCAGACCCGTAATAACAGTAAATTTGTTCCTTGGAATTTCAAGGTCGATATTTTTGAGATTGTGCTCTTTCGCGCCTTTGATTATAATTTTTTCATTATTCATAATTAATATATTATAACAAAAAAACCCACGTAATAACATGGGTTTTAAATTTAATAATCCATCGCGGTAATTTTTAACGGCAGTGCCCTGCCGGAGTTAATAATCAACCTTCCTTTTTTAATTGTTCAACCACTATTTTATATTTTTCATGTATCATAACCCTGTCAAATTCCCAGAATTCTTTCAGCATTGCCTGAAGTTCTTCCGCTGAAAAATATTTCTCGGATTCAGGAAAAAATATATTATCTTCTTTTTTGATATGCCTGGGATAAAATTCTACTAAAATATCCAATTTTTCCGATATTATTTTTGACGTGTCTTCTCCTTTTATGTAATTTTCTTTTGCCTTTACCAATTCACTCACGGTTTTTCTACCGAATTTATGTTCCTCAATAAGCTCATTCATAATCTTCGTGTCAGTTTCAGACATATTTTTTTTAGCGCAGTCACGAAATAATATATCTTCTTCTTTCCCATGATGAGTCTTATCAGCGTAAACCCGTATAAAATCAACCGCAGTATCGATAAAAGCCGGGTTTATATCCCTTTTTCCCTTTATTTTTGCCGATTTTTTTTTAATGATTTCAATCATTTTTTCAATAAGCCTGTGTTCAATCATTAACTGACCTCTTGGTTTCATAAAAGTCCCCTATATTAATTCAGGATTATAGATTTTTCAGAAATGGATTATATTTTTTTTCTTTTCCGATTGTTGAAGATGGGCCGTGGCCGGGATAGATTATTGTATCATCAGGATAAAGAAAGAGCTTGTTTTTTATGGATGAATAAATCTCCTTTTCCGAACCGCCGGGCAAATCTGTCCTGCCGATACCACCGGCGAAAAGCGTATCTCCTGTAAATATTATATTTTTACATTTCAGAGATATACTGCCGGGTGTATGGCCGGGCGTATGGATTACTTTTAATTCAAGCGAACCAGCTCTGACAACCTCTTTATCTTTTAAATATGCGTCAGGCGAAATCGCGCTGATTTCATATCCTAAAAAATCGGATAAATTGTGAAACCTCGAAACGAGCATTTTACCGTCCTCTTCATGTATTAAAAGGGGGCTTTTTGAATATTCCTTTAACGCTTTATTGTCAAACGTGTGGTCAATATGGCCGTGGGTATTAATGATTGCCGAAATTATTAATGAATTATTTTTAATAATTTCAATTATTTCAACAGCATTCCCGCCCGGGTCAATCACAACAACCTCTTTGGTTTTATCATCCCCGAAAATATAGCAATTAACTTCTAAAGGGCCTACTACTATTTGTTCTAAAAACATTCAACACCTGCAAAATAAGATTTTAATCATCACCATAACTCTTAATCTAAATTCCAACCATTTAATATACAATTTTATTGATGTTATTATAAAATAATTATGAGAGGTATGCAACATCAGGATTTAAAATACCTCTCTGCCTCTTCAACAATTTCATCAAGTCCCTGATTGAGTTTTACCTGGACATCCCTGATTTCTTCACCGCGGGCGTTCCCAGGCACAAACACCGGCCTGCCGTACACAAATACTGCCTTATTAAACGGGAGGGGCAGGATAAAATTATCCCAGCTTTTAAAAACTTTTTTCTTCTTTACATCATAAGCAAGCGGTAAAATCGCGGCGCCTGTTTTCCGGGCCAGCAGAAGCACTCCGGGCTGGACTTTATATTTCGGTCCCCGCGGGCCGTCAGGCGTAAAACCGGTATCATGACCTTCTTTTACCGCCTCAATCATCTGGTTTAGCGCCTTCCTGCCCGAATAAAAACTCGAACCCCGTATTGTTTTATAACCCAGGGCCTCGATTATCCTGGTTGTATATTCCCCGTCCCTGCTTGGGCTGACTAAAACCCTTATTCCGCGGTTACGGTAAAAGTAACATGTAAAAAATATCCTGTTATGCCAGAAGGTGTAGATTATCCCGTTTTTATTTTTTTTTAATTCTTCTTCATAATGCCGGTGGACAAAATCGATCCTGGTCGTCCAGCCGACAAATTTTACAAATAAGGAACCTAAGACAGGACTGATAAAAAGCAGAATTTTTCGATAAAACCTTTTTATTGTTTTTCTCATTTCAAGTCAAGTCTTTAAACTGTATTTCATACAGATGTTTATACAAACCGCATTTTTGTATTAAATCTTCATGCCTGCCGCTGTCAATAATCCTGCCCTTTTCCATAACAATTATACAATCAGCGCTGATTATTGTCGATAACCTGTGCGCGATCGCGAAAGTTGTCCTGTTTTCCATTAAATTTTTCAAAGCTGACTGCACGAGGCGTTCAGATTCAGTATCAAGAGACGATGTGGCTTCATCGAGAATTAAAATCGGTGGATTTTTAAGGACCGCCCGCGCAATCGCCAGTCTCTGCCTCTGCCCGCCTGACAACTGGACCCCGCGTTCCCCGATGACCGTTTCATATTTTTTTGGAAGTTGTTCAATGAAATCATGTGCGTTCGCGCGTTTTGCCGCTTCAATAACCGATTTCATTTCAGCTTCCTGGTGCCCGTAGGCAATATTATTTCTTACAGTATCATAAAAAAGAATGGTTTCCTGCGTTACAATACCAATCTGGTCGCGCAGGGATTTAATCTTTACATCCCTGATGTCCGCCCCGTCAATAGTAATACGTCCCGAATCAGGGTCATAAAAACGCATTAAAAGGTTCACGAATGTTGTTTTGCCTGCCCCGCTTGCGCCAACAAGCGCAACCATTTGCCCGGCTTTAACATCAAAATTTATGTCCGTCAGGACTTTTTCTCTATTTTCATAAGAAAAATTAATATTTTCATATTTTATATTATGTTTGACCGGGGATAAATCCACTGCGCCGTCTTTTTCAATAATTTGCGGTTTAATATCAAGAAGAGAGAATATCCGGGAACCGGCCGCCTCAGCCTGCTGGATGTTATTGTTGACCTGCGTTAAACTTTTAACAGGGCGGTAAAAGGCAATAACCGCCGCTATAAAGCTTATAAAATCCCCGGGGGATAACTTGCCGCTGAATATTTGATTAGCTCCATAATAAATCGCGAATCCGAACCCGATTGAACCGAATAATTCCATTAAAGAAGGTATAGCAATGTTTATTTTTATTGTTTTCATAATAAGCCTGAAAAAACTCATATTTTCATCTTTAAACTTCTTGATTTCATAATCTTCCATTGAAAACGCTTTTACGATACTTATACTTGAAAATACCTCCTGCAATAAAGCGGTAATATCGGACAGTTTTTCCTGGACACCCGTATTTATGCGCCTGAGTTTCCTGCTGTATTCAACAACCGGCCAGATTGCCAAAGGATAAATTATCACACAGAGAAACGCCAGTTTCCAGTGGAGATAGAAAATATAACTTCCCAATCCGAGAACTACCAGCGGCTGGAGAATAATATCCGAAAAAAGAATTGTAATTGTGTTTTGAATAGTTGAAATATCATTAATCAGGTGGGACATCAAATCGCCTGTTCTTTTTTTGTTATAAAAACTTAATGACATAGTATGGAGATGCTTGTAAACTTCATCCCGTATATCGCGGATAACACTATGCCCCACGTACGACATCAGGTATTCATGCGTATACTGTGAAACTATTTTCAAAAATATCACTAAAAAGGCTGATAAAATAATATACGGCAGGATTTCAAGATTTTTGGCGATAAAGCTTTCATCTATAATTTTCTTAAAAATCCAGAATTGCAGCGTGTTAAAGACCGCGTGACCTGACATAAAAACAAACGCAATTAAGACTTTGCGCCAGTGAGGAGCAATATAATTATAAAGCTTCTTTAAATTTGACATTTATTTTAATTCCTTTAGAATAGATAAAGCCGCCCGTTTTGCCGCACCGGGGTCTCCTAATTTTTTATATATGGAAATCAAATTTTCTTTCATTTCTTCATGTTTATTTTTGTTTTGAATTAATTCCCACACGGCCGGATAAATTTTTCCCGCCCTCGCGTTTCCCTGGAGAAATTCGGGCACAATCATTTTCCCCGCCAGGATATTAGGCAGCCCCAGATACGGTATTTTAATTAGAATCCTCGCGAGAATAGATGAAAAAAAGCTTATTTTTCCCAAAATTACCATAGGTGTTTTCAAAATAGCCGTTTCTAATGTCGCGGTACCTGAAGCGACCATCACAATATCGGATACGGATATTAGTTCGTAATTCCACCCGCATATTATCGAAACGGGAAAGTCCGCTTTTTTCAGGTTTTTTTCTATTACTTTTATGTCAAGGTTATTCGCCCAGCATATAAAAAATTGGATCGCGGGCATATTATTTTTCAACCTTTTGCAGACATCAGCCATAACAGGCAATAAATTATTTACTTCTTCCGGCCTGCTCCCCGGTAAAAGCCCGATAACAGGGGCATTTTCATTAAACCCGAATTTTTTCATTATTTCCTCTTTTGAAAATCCGGGTTTAACCAGGTCCAGGAGAGGATGGCCGACAAACTCGGCATTTATCCCGGCTTTTTTGTAAATATCTTCTTCAAACGGCAAAATTACAATTATTTTTTTAATTAATTTTTTTAAAACATTTATCCGCCCGCTGTTCCAGGCCCAAATTTGCGGGCTGATGTAATAAACTACCGGGATTCTCTGGTTATTTAAAAAATGCGCAAGGCGGATATTGAAACCGGGATAATCTATCAAAATAACCAAAGAAGGCCGTTCCGAATATACAAATTTTTTAATTATATCAAAGGCTTTTTTAATTAAATTCAGGCGGGAAAATATCTCGGTAAAACCAAATATGGCAAGCTGGGTCGACTCAAATATTATTTTTGCGCCTTCCGCCTCCATCTTCTTGCTGCCGACTGCAAAAATTTCCAAATCAGGATTTAGTTTTTTTAATTCCCCGGTTAATAAGCCGCCGTGCAAATCACCCGATGCCTCCCCGGTAACAATAAGGATTTTATTTGTCATAATTACCACTTATTCCCATCCCTGCCTACTCAGCTACCACTATTGATATTCCTGCTTTATCCGCCATTTTAACTGTTTCTTCTTTATCAACCAGGAATGTTCTCCCCGCCTTAATGGCCAGGCAGCCTGCCTTTCCTTCAATCATAACTTTTACAGTTTCTGTCCCAACCGTCGCAATATCAAAACGATGGTCCTGGTTTTTTTTGCTGGTCTTGATTACAACCGCGTCTTTTGCCATTGACATTCCCCGCCTTATCGCCTCGGTTGTTCCTTCTATCGCCTCTATGGCTAAAATTGCTTTATTTTTCACAATAACTGTCTGGCTGATGTCTGATTCCGCGATTTTTTCAACTATCCGCATTCCAAAAAGAATGTCCTCTTTTTCATTTTCATTTGGTTTTCTTTTTGTCAGGGTCCCGGGAGGGAAAAGCAAATGAGATAAATATTTTGTCTGCGGCAGCACCTCTATGCCTTCACCGGCTAATTCGTCGACTATCGCCAGGAGTATTGTCGCGTCCTGGCGGTCTTTAAGTCTGCTTAAGAGCTTGATTGAACGCAAATCAAACCTGAGGTTTTTATAGAGCAGGGCTTTTTCCACTTTCCCGACCATAACCACCTCTTTTATTTTCTCATCTTTGAGTTTGGAGATGATCTTCCCTATTTGTGTGGGAGCAAAATTATAAACCTTATCAGTATATTCTTTCAATTCAGCGTTAGCATCTTTATCAGTTGTTATTGCCGTAATTTCCAGCCCGTTTTTTTTCATTGATTGAGCCAAAACAGCGGGGATTCTTCCTTTCCCGGCTATTAAACCGATTTTTTTATTTTCCAAATTTTTCTCCTTCAATGAGCACATCGTTTATGAAGTCCGCCTTAGGCGGACGAACAAAAATGATAGTGCGAATTGAACCCCGCACCAAAACTTTCAGCCAGTAATAAATAAAATCCTATTGATAGAAATTAAACACTTTTGCAGAACATTTACCTGCACATCTCAAGGTTTTTGGTGCGGGGTTTAACTTCGCTATCGCTTGTAAAATCATGTCTTCATTAAAAAAAGCCCGCGCAGAGAAAGCCCGGGCAAAAATAAAAATTTCCTTTTTGTAATATTTATTTACCAGCGTTTTTAATCATCTTCTGTTTTTTTAACATCTCCACAACATCAAGCGCCATCGCCAGGGACCTTAAATCCCCCATTTCAGAATTTGATTTTTTCTTTTTAATAACACTATTTATAAAATTCAATATCTCCAATTTTAAAGGATTATCTTTATGAACAAATATACGTTCAATAAAAGATTCCTGTTTATACCTGAGCGCCTCTTTCGTGAGTATATATTCACTTGCCGCCTGGCGGTGAATGTGCAAATCCTGGTCGGTATAGTCAAGAAAAATATAGGCGTCTTTTTGGGTCACGGCAAGCGTTCTTATTTTATGTTCAGTAACACGGCTTGCCGTGATATTGGCAATACACCCCGACTTGAATATCATCTGGATGTTGGCCAAATCTTCATGCTCTGAATAAACAGACGCCCCGGTCACATTGATTTTTTCGACCTCGGAATTGACGAGATTAAGAATAATATCAATATCATGAATCATTAAATCCATAACAACACCTATGTCTTTGACCCTGGGATTATACGGTCCAAGTCTTCTTGTTTCTATAAGCATAGGGTTTTCAACTATATTTTTTAATTCCTGGACAGCCGCGTTAAACCTCTCGACATGGCCGATGTGCAAAATCACGCCTTTTCCCCTTGCGATATTAAATAATTCCTTGCCTTCCTCAATAGTGCGCGTCATCGGCTTTTCCAGTAAAACAGGTATCCCCGCGGATAAAAAATCTTTCGCGATTTTGAAATGCAAACAAGTCGGGACAGCGATGCTTACAAAATCCACCTTGCCGAATAAATGCCGGTAGTCATTATAAGCAATAGTATTATAGTGGTTGGCCACTTCATTCGCCCGTTCTTTATTAATATCACACACCGCGGCAAGTTTAATTCCCATTAACTCCGCATAGACCCGCACATGGTATTCACCCATATGCCCGGCCCCGATAACACCCGCCCGTAATTCTCTCATATTAAATCTCCTTCATAGCTATTTATTATTATCAAAATCACAACTCCATTGTCAGCAAACTCATCAAAATTTTATTTAATAGAGCGCTATTTACAAATACCCCTCTTGGAAGATTCAACAAAATCAACAAAATGTTTTATTTCCGGCAGCGACAAATCGAGTTCTTTTTTAATTATATCGATGGATTTATCAATTGCCGTATTTTGGCCATAAAGAATCTTATACGCTTTTTTTAATTCAGCCCGGACATTCTGTGAAATTTTATTTCGGACAAGCCCCACTTTGTTTAAACCGTAAGGTTTTGCCGGATGGCCGTCTACCATAACATACGGAGGAATATCCTGTGTGACTTTTGACATTCCGCCGATCATTGCCATTGCCCCGATACGCACAAACTGGTGAATCCCCACCATCCCTGAAATAAACGCCTTATCTTCAATTGTAACGTGTCCTGTAGCGGCGCTGTAATTAACAATAACAACTTTATTCCCTATTTTACAATCGTGGGCGATATGCACGGACCCCATAAAAAAATTTTCATCCCCGATACTCGTTATACCGTCTTTGTGCTTGGACCTGTGGATTGTAACATACTCCCTGATAATGTTATCATTGCCGATTATTACACTGCTCTGATCGCCTTTATAACTCACATCCTGGGGGGCAGTCCCGATCACCGCCCCGGCGTATATATGGCAATTTCTTCCAATCTTTGCTTTCCCTTCGATATACACATGGGCATCAATTACGGTATTGTCGCCAATTTCAACATTTTCTTTTATTATCACATAAGGCCCGATATCCACATTCTTTCCCAGTTTTGCCTTTTTATCAATTATCGCCGTTTGATGAATTTTCATCATTTTCTCCCTTTTCAGAGCCTATAGTGGCCATTAATTCCGCCTCAGCCACTAATTTGCCGTCTACAAATGCCTCTCCCCTCATTTTACAAACACGCCCTTTTTTCTTTAAAATATTTACTTCAAATTTTAACTGGTCGCCGGGCACTACCGGTTTACGGAATTTGACAGCATCAATGGCCATAAAATACACAAGCTCGCCTTTTTTCTGCGCTTCTTTTAAAATTAGGATCCCTCCAACCTGGGCCATCGCTTCAACAATCAGGACCCCAGGCATAATAGGCCTGCCGGGAAAATGCCCGGTAAAAAATTCTTCATTAATTGTGACATTTTTTATGCCCGTGATTTTTTCCCCGCTTTTTATTTCGGTAATCCGGTCTACCAATAAAAATGGATACCTGTGCGGCAGTATTTTTTGAATTTCAGATATTTCCATCATGCCCAATCTCCTTATATTAAATGAACTTTTTTATTATCATTGAGAAATTTAGCTATTTGCTGGACTAATTCCACATTTAACGAATGGCCTGACTTAATCGCAATAATGTGGGACAAAACAGGTTTTCCCAGAAGATACAAATCCCCGATCAGATCTAAAATTTTATGACGGACACATTCGTTATCAAAGCGTAATTTTTCATTAAGTATGGCCGTCTCCCCGATAACTATCGCGTTTTCAAGGCTGCCGCCCTGCGCCAAATCGTTTTTCCGAAGTTCCCGGACCTCTTTCAAAAACCCGAAGGTCCGCGCCGGCGCAATATCATTTATAAATATTTCAGGATTTATTTGAAAACTTGCGAACTGTGTCTTTAAAATCGGATGGTCAAAATCTATGGTAAAACTTATCTTCATTTCATTTGACGGCAACGCGACAAGGTACCTGTCGCCTAAACCGGCCCATATCGGTTCATCAATAACAATGAAGCCCCTGTTTTCTTCCTGTTCCACAAGCCCCACATCCATTATCAGGTCAACAAAGGGCTTGGAACTTCCGTCTACCACAGGCGGTTCACCCGCGTCCATCTCCACAAAAGCATTATCTATTTCCAGGCCGGAGAAAGCCGCCAATAAGTGCTCCACTGTATGTATGGTTGTCTTGTCCTGGCCCAGGGTCACTTCCCTTTTACTATTAATCACACTGTCAATATTTCCGTTTATTATCTCATGTTTTGACTTGTCTATCCGGACAAATTGGATACCGGTATTCACCCTGGCGGGTAAAATTTTAATGGTAATTTTATTGCCGGTGTGGAGCCCCGTCCCTGAAAAATATATTTCTTTCTTTAATGTCTTTTGTTTCATGCTACTTTTTTTCGGTTAAACTGGCCCTTTTTTCCAGGCTGGAAATTTTCTTTTTCATGTCTTTCAGCTGGTTTAATAAAACCAATTGTTCTTTCGTCTCATTTAACGGCCTTGCCGGTGTCCCCCAGAATACGCCTGATGAAGGCAAAGATTTAGTCACACCGGACTGGGCCGCGATAATAGTCCTGTCTCCCACTTCTATTCCATTGGTAATTCCAACCTGCCCGGCAATTATGACTTCCTTGCCCACTTTACTGCTCCCGCCTAACGCGGCCTGCGCCACTATTAAACAATTTTCACCTATAGAAACATTATGGCCTATATGCACCAGATTATCAATTTTTGTGCCTTTCCCTATATTTGTATTTTTAAACTTGCCTCTGTCTATGGATGTATTTGCGCCTATCTCTACGTCATCCTCTATATTCACAAAACCCAAGTGCGGTATTTTAATATGTTTACAGTGTCTTTGTATATAACCAAACCCGTCAGACCCGATTACAACTCCCGAATGTATGATAACCCTTTTCCCGATACATGTTTTATCATATATAACCACGTGAGAATAAATCTTGGCTTTCTCGCCGATTTTGGAATTATTCCCTATATAACACAGCCCCGCGATAAACGATCCATCTCCTATTTCCGCCCCGTCCCCGATAATTGTATGCGGCCCGATAAAAACATCCCGCCCGATTTTGACATTTTTCCCAAGTACGCAGGTTGGATGAACGGAAGCGGGGTATTTTTCTCCCGGGATTAATTTATTAATCAGAAAAATAAACGAGAGGCACGGGTCCTGGACATAGATTACACACTTTTTTTGGATCCTACTTTTTAAATTAAAAGGGGCGAGCACACAACAGGATAAGCTCTTCTCCAGAACAGGCAGATACTTTTCCTCCTGTATAAAAGTGATCTCATTTTCACCCGCGTCTTCCAATCCCCCAAAACCTTTTATCTTAAGGCCGCCGTCGCCCTGCAATTCACCTTCCACAATTTTTGCGATCTCTTTTGACTTCATCAAAATAATCCCTGTAAAAATTATTTTATTTCGTTTAATTCTTTTATGACCAAACCGGTTAAATCTATTTCCTGCGAACCATAAAGTATAGAACTATAATTTTTTTCCAATACTAAACTATACCCTTTTTCCTGCCCAATTTTATCAATAATATTTCTTATTTTTTTTATAAGAGGTTCTGTAAGCTCGGACTCCTTTTTTGATATTTCTTTCTTTGCGGACAAAGCCAATTTTTGATAAACCTCCATTTTCTCATTAATAACATTCTCTTTTTCTTTCTTTTTTTCCGCGCTAAGCATGACCTGCTCTTCCAGTGCCTTTTGCAGGCTTTCAATCTCAGCGCTAAGTTTATCTATTTCAACCTGTTTCTTATCAACCATACCCTGGAGTTCTTCTTTTGCTTTTTTTCCCACGTTGCACTCTTCAAGGGCCTTCTGGATATCGACAAAGCCAACTTTTAATACCTGGGCGGCATTTATTTTATAAGGTAAAAGATATATAATTCCAAATAATAATATAATACCTTTTAGTTTTTTCATCTATTTTCTCCTTATTTTCAATTTCAAAATTTATAGTATATCAAAATTCTATTATTTCCGCAAGAATTTAAGCAATTTTAAAATAACAGCCCGAGGTTAAAATGAAACAAGCCCCTGGGCTCCCCGCCTTCGTCAAAGCCCCATCCGTAATCAAGCATAATTGGGAAAACAGGGGTTTCAATACGGAGCCCAAGGCCCGCGCCTTTTCTTAATTCTGACATTTTAATGTCTTTAGTTTCATCCCACGCGTTGCCGGCATCATAAAAAATCAAGCCCCTGAGCTGGTCGGTCAACGGGAACATATATTCCGCATTTAACACAAGCATTGTTTTTTTCCCGTCGGCGATCCTTCTTTCCTCATACCCCCTGACCGTATACGCACCCCCTACATCAAACCGTTCAATTCTCGGCACATCCAGCGACCCGTCAAAACGGTTAACATAACCGGCCCTGCCCCTCAACACCATGACAAAATCATAAAATGTCCTGAAATGCCATCTGGTTTCTACTGTATTTTTCACAAAATTGCTTGTCCCGCCCAAAGGCCCGCCCGCGTAAGTTATCGACCACGTATTAATAGAGCCTTTTGACGGGAAAAAATAATTGTCTCTTGTATCACAAGTCAAAGTCAATCCCAGGCTCCGGGTGCTTACATCTTCTTCATTAACATCCGACGGAAGATTATAACTTCCTATCCTCCTGTAACGTCCTGATTCATTATTGTATCTTAAACCTGTTTTTACATAATCGCTTACTGGCCTGCCCAGCCTTATGGCCCACCCTTTTTTCTTATAAAGATAAGCTATGTCGTCCGCCTTCCCGTCAAAATCAATGTCTTCTTCCCCGTAGATTTCTCTTTCAGTATTGAACAAATCAAACCCGAATAAAGTTTTTGTGTCAAAGACATATGGGTCAGTGAAACTGAATTCATACTTTTGAGAGATTTTCCCAATCTGCCAGCTTAAATCAATTTCCTGCCCGTTTCCAAAAAGATTTGTTTTACTTATGGAAACATTGCCTGTTAATTTGTCCACGGAACTATATCCGACCCCCGCCATAAACCTCCCTGTGGATTTCTCTTTGACTTTTAATAAAAGGTTTAACCTGTCCATGAAAGACGTGGGCTGGGTATCTATTTGTATGTCTTCAAAATATCCGAGATTGAATATTTTCTGCACGCTCCTTCTTATCTTGACTCCATTAAAGATATCCCCCGGGTTTATAACAAATTCCCGCCTGATGACTTTGTCTTTAGTGACCTTGTTCCCGCTTATTTTTATTTTTTCCAGGAATACCTGGATGCCTTCTTCAATCTCAAAAAGCACGGAAACCGTCTTTTTTTCTTCATCAAACACCTGGCGGGGATTCACCTGGCAATAGATATAACCTATTTCTGAATAACTGGAACGGATATTTTCAATAATCTCCCTTACCCTGAAATTGCTAAAAACATCTCCTTTCCTGGCTTCTCTTTTAAAGATGCGCCCAATCATTATATTTTTCCATTCAGATTCCCTGTTCTCAGGAAATTTTGTCCTCCCGCTGAAAGTCACATTATCAAAATAGTATTTACCGCCTTCTTCAATATTAATATAAATATCCAGCCATGTATTTTTTATTGTAAACCTTCTCCATTTATAGCTTTCTATTTTTTCATCAACAGAATAATCTTTAATTTTTGCCTTAACATGGCCTTCGATGTCATATAATTCCACAATCTTTTTTAAATCTTCTTCAAAATCCTCTTTTTTAAAAACCCTGTCATGAAAAAAGATGAATGACCTTTCCCATGTTTTCAATTTATTCAATATTTTATTTTCAGGGATAACCGTATTCCCTGATATGCTTACTTTTCTAATCCGTATGGGACTGCCTTCTTCAATATTAAATTTAATGGTTACATAGGAATTATCATGTGAATATGTCTCTTTTGCCGTAACATCCGCGAAATAAAACCCTTTTTCTTTATACAAGTCTTTTATTTTTTGAATGTTAAAGGGCAGATTTTCCGGGTTATAAGATTTGCCGCGTTTTAATTGCTGTTTTACCGGGAGTTCTCTAAGGACCTCCTGTATTTCCTTGCTTTTTATTTCGTCATCTCCCGAGAATTTTATATCGTCAATTAATGTATTTTCTTCGACATAAAACACTAATTTTATGCCTTCCTTCATTTCCTGGAGGTCAATTTTTATATCTTTAAAAAGGCCTGTTTCATATAATCTCTTAAAATCACTTTTAAGAATTTCCTGTGAAAACTCACCGCCTTTTGTAAGCCTTATTTTATGCAGGATTATATTCCTGCTGCTCGCGAGTTTATTCCCTGAAACAGTGATATCAACTATGGTTTTACCGAAATAGCCGTTTTCCTGTGCCCTGTTTTTTAATTTGAATGAAATTAAAAAAAAGAGGCTGAGCATGACCAACTTTAAAAATTTATTTAATGCCTCTTTCATATTAAGCTTTCTCAAAGATTATCGATTCATCTTTTTGTTTAAGAAAAACAACATCTCCTTCTTTTATCTGGCCTTTTAGAAGTTCACCCGCCAAAAGGTCTTCAATATATTGCTGGATAATGCGGCGCAGGGGGCGCGCCCCCAGATTTTCATCATATCCTTTTTTAATAAGAAACCCTTTTGATTCCGCTGAAAGAACCAATTTTATCTTTTTTTCTTCAAGCCTTTTCAGCACATCGCTGATCATAAGGTCTATTATCTTTTCCAATTCATTTTTCCCCAGGGAACGAAAAACAATGACCTCATCAACACGGTTCAAAAATTCAGGGCGAAAAGTCTTTTTTAATTCCTGGATAAGTTTATATTTCATATCATTATAATTTTTTGTTTTATTATCTTTATTAAAACCGACTTTCTGCATCTTATTCTCAATTTCACGCGCGCCCACATTGGAAGTCATTATCAAAACCGTGTTCCTGAAATCTACCGTATGCCCAAGATTGTCGGTCAGGTGCCCGTCTTCCAGAACCTGGAGAAGTATGTTAAACACATCAGGGTGCGCCTTTTCTATTTCATCCAAAAGCACGACTGAGTAAGGCTTGCGGCGTATCCGTTCAGTTAACTGGCCGCCTTCGTCATAACCGACATATCCCGGCGGCGCCCCGATTAAGCGTGAAACGGCAAATTTTTCCATATATTCCGACATATCGATTTGAACCAGCGCGTCTTCATTCCCGAATAAAAAATCCGCCAGCACCTTCGCGAGTTCCGTTTTACCCACGCCGCTCGGTCCCAGAAAAATAAATGACCCAATGGGCCTTTTCGGGTCCCTGAGCCCCGCCCGGGCCCTTCGAATAGATTGTGATATAATATGTATTGCCTCGTCCTGCCCGGCAATTTTCTTTTTCAGTTCATCTTCCATCCGCAGAAGCCTGGCAGTTTCTTCTTCTTTAAGCTCTGTCACGGGAATACCTGTCCAGCGGGAAATAATATACGCTACATTTTCCGGTGTAATCTCCGGTTCATTTTGTTTTTGCGCCTCATACCATTCCTTTTTTCTCTCTTCAATGTTCTGCCTCTGTCTCCATTCTTTATCCCTCAGCATTGCCGCCTTTTCAAATTCCTGCGCTTTTATGGCATTGTCTTTTTCTTTTTGAATATATTTAATCTCCTTTTCAAAATCTTTCAAATCAGGCGGTAAATTGATTTTCTGCAATTTAACGCGCGCGCTTGCTTCATCAATAAGATCAATTGCCTTGTCCGGCAGGAACCTGTCAGAAACATATTTGTCCGATAATTCCGCGGCGGCGATTATGGCTTCATTGCTGATTTTAACATGATGATGAGTTTCATATCTTTCACGCAATCCTTTCAGGATTTCAATTGTTTCGGCAATATTCGTAGGTTCAATCAGGACAGATTGAAATCTCCGTTCTAATGCGCCGTCTTTTTCAATATATTTTCTATATTCATCTAATGTTGTCGCCCCTATACATTGAAGCTCACCCCTGGCGAGAGACGGTTTTAACATATTTGACGCGTCAATAGCGCCCTCGGCCGCCCCGGCCCCTATCAGGCTGTGTATTTCATCAATAAAAACAATAATATTTTTAGCGTGGCGTATCTCATTAATAATTGATTTCATTCTTTCTTCAAATTGCCCGCGGTATTTCGTACCCGCCACGATACCCGGCAAATCCAATGTTAAAACACGTTTGTTTAACAAGATCTCCGGGACATTTTTTTCTACTATTCTCTGCGCCAGGCCTTCTACAATCGCTGTCTTTCCGACACCCGCTTCCCCGATTAAAATAGGGTTATTTTTCATCCTGCGGCTTAAAATCTGGATGACCCTGTCTATCTCATTTTTGCGGCCGATAACCGGGTCAAGCTTTTTTTCACGCGATAACATTGTCAGATCACGGCAGAATTCGTCAATGACCGGTGTCTTGCTTTTTACCTTCTGTTTCACATTGGAGGCCGGGCCTCCATTAAGCAGTTTTAATATTTCCTCCCTCACTTTCTGGAAGGTGATTCCTAATTTGCCCAACACCTTTGCCGCTATGCTTTCTTCCTCTCTGATAAGCCCCAATAAAATATGTTCTGTCCCGACATAAGTATGATTAAAACTGCGGGCTTCTTCGATAGCCAATTCCAGAACCTTCTTTGCGCGCGAACTAAATGGAATCTCTCCCAGGGTCAGTATCCCCCCGCCTGTTTTTACCATTTCTTCAATCATAAAAATAATATTTTCCAGATCGGCGCCCAGGTTCTGCAAAATTACTGCCCCGACACCCTGGCCTTCCCGTATAAGCCCAAGAAGAAGATGTTCAGTACCTATATAATCATGATTAAGCCTCCCGGCCTCTTCCCTGGCCAATATGACCACTTTTCTCGCCCGTTCAGTAAATTTATCAAACATATTTTTGTCTCCCGCGGCTACTCCAGCATCTTTCTGATCAAATCAGCCCGCAATATATCACGGTTTTTAATATCCAAACGTTTCTTTTCCATATTTTGCAGGTGTCCCGGCTGGATTAACAGCATCATACGGTTTATGAGGCCAAAATCCATATTAATTTTAGATAAAATTTTTAAATCCACGCCTAATCTTACAAAAGACAATAAACTCAATGCCTCAGATGATGAAATGGTCCTGCAATGTTTAAGAATCCCATAGGCCCGCCATACTTTATCTTTTACCGCGGGGCTTGATTCGTTTAATAAATATTCCCTTGCTGTTTTTTCACAGTCAACAATATATTTGGCAATCTCTTCGACCTTTTTAATAATATCTTCCTCTTTAAAACCAAAGGCCCCCTGGTTGGAAATCTGGAACAAGTCCCCCAGTACTTTGCTGCCTTCACCATACAACCCCCGGATTATGACCCCCATTTTGCTTACAGATGAAATAATTTTATCGATCTGTTTTGTAAGAATTAAAGCAGGGAGGTGCAGCATTACAGATGCCCTTAACCCGGTCCCCAAATTTGTCGGGCAGGATGTTAAATATCCAAACAGGGGTGAAAAAGCGTAATTTATATTTTTGCTTAGTCTTTCATCCACGGCATCGATTATTTTCCATGTGGAATATAATTGCAGGCCGGAATGCAATGCCTGGAGCCTGAAATGGTCTTCTTCATTAATCATAACGCTGATTGTTTCAATATCATTGATGACCACGCCATAATTTTCTCCGCCCCTCGAATGCTCCTGGCTCATTAAATGGCGTTCGACCAGCAAAAGCCTCTCGATTTGAGTATAATCCCCAAGGTCCATAAAAATCGCGTCTTTAATAATCTCTTTTGACTCAAATATGTCTTTAGCGAGTAAAAATATTTTTTTGCGGTCATCCCCGTCAGAATTACAGGCAAAAGGTATACCTTCGATGTTTCGCGCTAAACGGATACGGGAGCTGATAACAATGTTATTTAATAAACTAGTTTCATTTAATATACTATTTGTTCTTTCGATTAATTTCTGAATAATCTGCATGTTATTTTTCAGCCTTTTCCAATAAATTTATCTCGTCCCGCGTGGCAGCGGCCTCTTCGTATTTCTCCTCAACCACCAGTTTTTTCAGTTTTCGTTTTAAACCCAGAAGTTCTTTCTGCCTGAAAGTTTCCGCTTTTTTATATTCGGGTATTTTCCCGACATGCTGTGTCCGCCCGTGAATGCGCCTGATTAAAGGGATTAATTCTTTTGAAAACGACTCGTAACAACCTGAACATCCCAGCCGCCCTTCCTCCCTGAAAATATCATATGACAATCCGCAATATTTACATGTTTTATTGTTTTCGTCTGTTTTTAATAATATTTTTTCATTAGGGACAGAGCTTGTTGCTAACGACGATATGTTAAATTGTTTTTCCGTAAAGTCAATATTTACTATCCCTTTTTTTTCGGCGCATACGGAACAAAAATGCATTTCCTTGATTTTATTGTTAAAAATCTCAGTATAATGAATATTTGCTTCCTTTTTTTTGCAATTTTCGCAAAGCATGTTTTTATCCCTTCACAAAGGCAGCCGGTTTACGGTTATTTAACATATGTCAGCCAGTTCTCAAACTTTTTATTTTTCCCGTTAACTATATTATAAAACTGCTCTTCAATCAATTTTGTAATGGGCCCTGTTTTCCCTGGCCCTATCTTACGGTGGTCAACTTCCTTAACGGCAGTGATTTCTGCCGCCGTCCCGGTTAAAAACACTTCATCCGCGATATATAACTCGTCGCGGCTGAAACGTTTTTCCTCTATTTCATACTTGCCGCCGGTTATTTTAAAAATAGTATCACGGGTAATTCCGCACAATGAATTATCCATGGGCGGGGTTTTTAATTTTCCATTTTTAATAATAAACACATTTTCACCTGTCCCTTCCGCGACAAAACCTTCGGGATCCAAAAGGATGGCCTCGTCATACCCGTTGTTTAACGCCTCGCACTTTGCCAATATTGAGTTGACATAACCGCCGCAGACCTTTGCCTTAGTCATAAAAATATTACTATGCAATCTTGTATATGAAGAAACCATGGTCCTTATGCCGTCCTGCCCTTCACCCAGATATTTTCCCCACGGCCATACTGCAATCGCGGCCCTGACCGGAGAATTTTTGGGATTAAGCCCCATTTGCCCGTAACCAAGATAAACCAGCGGCCTGATATACCCTGATGACAATTCATTGATTTTTATGGTATCAACTATGGCCTTGAATATCTCTTCCTCTTTAAAAGGAATTTTCATCTCCATAATATGCGCCGATTCGAAAAGACGCCGGACATGCTCTTTCAGCCTGAAAACCGCTGTCCCTTTTTTTGTGGAATAGCACCTTATTCCTTCAAAAACACCAAGCCCGTAATGGAGCGTGTGCGTTAAAATATGGACATTAGCGTCCTTCCAGTCATAGAATTCTCCATCCATCCAAATCTTCTTAGTTTCCTGCATGTATTTCCTCCCTGATAATCCCATCTGCCAAATGAACCCACCTGCTAAACCTTTTAGCCAATGATTCATTATGGGTTACTATAATGAACGTTTTCCTTTTAGTTTCATTTAATTCCTTAATCAAATTTAAAATATAATCACTGTTTTCTTTATCAAGGCTCCCTGTCGGCTCATCCGCGAGAATCAACTCAGGGCCGTTTACCAGCGCCCTCGCGATGGCGGCACGCTGTTGTTCCCCCCCTGAAAGCTCAGTGGGTTTACTTCTCGCTTTATGTTCTAAATGCACTGATTCCAGGAGATTAAAGGCTTTTTCCTCTAAATTTTTCCTGCCGGTTTTTTTTTCATAAATTAATGCCGGTAAAAATATATTTTCCAGGACGGTAAATTCCGGCAGTAAATTATAAAACTGGAATATAAACCCGATTTTTTCGTTCCGCCACCTGGCCCTCGTATTTTCCGAAAAATCATTTATATTCCTGCCTTCAAAATGGAGTTCACCGCTGTTTGGTTTGTCAAGAGCGCCAATTAGATGCAATAAAGTGCTTTTCCCGGAACCTGACGGCCCGGAAACGCCTATTATTTCACCGGCCTTTACCTCCAGATTTAACCCGTTCAACACATTGAGTTTTTTGTCCCCCTCATAATAATACTTTACCAAATCTTTGACTCTTAATATTATATCACTCATATCTTAACGCTTCCACAGGATTAAGTTTCGATGCCTGGTGCGCCGGGTATAACGCGGCCATAACACATATACAAACTGCCATAATGGATACAAAGGCGACGTCTCCCGTTTCCAGGTGTGTGGGAAGTTTGTCCAGATAATAAACATCAGCGGGTATTAGTACTATATCGAATGTCTCCTCGATAAATTTAATAATATTATCCAATGATTTTGAAAGCAATATTCCCGCGGCAGTCCCCAAAAGTGTCCCGGTGAGGCCGATAATCAGACCCAGCCGGATAAAAATAAACCGGATATTTCCTGAACTTGCGCCAAGCGATTTCAGGACCCCGATATCTTTTGTTTTTTCCATTACTATCATAATCAAGGTGCTTATTATGTTAAAAGCCGCAACCAGGACGCATAAAGTCATTATAATAATCATAACAATTTTCTCCAGGCGAAGCGCAGAGAAAAAATTGCGGTTCATGTCACCCCAGCTTCGGACCCAGTAAGGATAACCCAGCTTTTCCCGCAAATCTTCGCTTATTTTTTCCGCCTTGTTAAAATCAGAAACTCTTGTTTCAATCCCTGTTACAGCGTTGTTTTCGAGGCCGTAAAGTTTCTGCCCGCTTTTGAGAGAAACATATGCCAGACTCGCGTCATACTCATACATTCCCGTTTCGAACAAACCAACTACCTGAAATTCATTAGACTGAGGCATCATACCCATCGGGGTCATTATTACCTTCGTAATCGCTATCAATTTGTCCCCGACAGACAATCCGAGTTTTACGGCCAATTCACTTCCCAGGATAATCCCTTTTTCTCCAAAGTTCAGCTTGCCCTCCTTAATATTTTTCCCTAACGAATCAACAATTTCAGGCCTTTCTTCTTCAACCCCTCTTATGATAACACCGACCGTATTGGTTTTTGACTGAAGGATACTCTGTCCATAAATAAAAGGCGCGCTGGACACAATCCTCTTTTCATCTTTTATCATGTCCAGAACTTTTTCGTAATCCTGTAATCCCTTTTCACCCTGCTGGTAAATTACGATATGGCTGTTTGTTCCAAGAATTTTATCTGTCAGGTCTTTTTCAAAACCGCTCATTACGGCTAAAACCGTAATCAGGGCCATTACACCCACTGCCACGCCAAAAATGGAAATCAAGGTTATTACCGGGATAAATGCCTGGCGGCGTTTAGTTATTAAATAACGAAAACTGACAAACCATTCAAAAGACATTCTACAATTCCTTTTTCATCTGCGGAAAAAGTATAACATCCCTTATCGAATTACAATTGCAAAGGGTCATAACCAGGCGGTCGATACCTATTCCAAGGCCGGCGGCCGGCGGCATCCCATACTCCAAAGCCTGAACAAAATCCTCATCAATAACCTTTGGGGACTCCTCATCTTTTTCTTTTAACTGCTCCTCAAGTTTTTTCCTCTGTTCTACCGGATCGTTTTGCTCAGAATAAGCGTTTCCCAGCTCCTGCCCGCCAATAAAAAGCTCAAAACGTTCGGCAATCGCGGGATTATCGTCCCGGGTCTTTGACAGGGGGCTGAATTCTATAGGATAATCGGTAATAAAAGTCGGCTGGACAAGATTGGGTTCCACTAATTCCTCAAATATTTTATTTTTTAATTTATTGCCGTCATACCCTTCCGATTTAAACTGCAGGGCCTTTTTTTCATAAGTATCTTTGTCTATGCCGGATAACGCCCCATCAAATGTCAAGCATTTCCAGGGCGGTGTTAAATTTATTTTGTTCCCGTTCATTTCAAATTCCATCCCGCCAAATATACTCTCTGAAACATTTATAATTAAATCTCTGCACAATTCCATCATACTTTTATAATTAACATACGCCTGGTATATTTCAATCATGGTAAATTCCGGATTATGCCGCGTGGATATCCCCTCGTTCCTGAAATTCCGGTTTATTTCATACACCTTTTCAAAACCGCCGACCAGGAGCCTCTTCAAATAAAGTTCCGGCGCGACCCGCAAATATAAATCCATATCCAGGGCGTTATGATGCGTGGCGAAAGGCCTGGCTGAGGCCCCGCCCCATAAAGGCTGCATCATCGGAGTTTCAACCTCCAAAAAACCCTCTTTTTCCAGGAAATCCCTGATTGATTTGATTATCTTTGAACGGTAATAAAATACTTTTTTAACGTCGTCATTTACCAGGAGGTCCAGGTACCTCTGCCGGTATCTTAATTCAACGTCCTTAAGTCCATGCCATTTTTCAGGAAGAGGCCTTAACGATTTACCTAAAAATGTAACTTCTTTGGCAAAGATTGTAACTTCTCCCGTGTGGGTTTTAAAAACAGGGCCTTCTATACCGACAAAATCGCCGATATCCAGCGCCCTGGAAAATTCCTTTTTTGGTTCAGTATCAAGCTTTAAATAGACCTGTATCTGCCCGCTCTCGTCTTTGATATTGAAAAACACGGTCTTCCCGTGGCTCCGGAAGGAAATTATCCTACCCGCGGCTTTATATATCTCCTTACTCTCCTCTCCCTGGTTCAGGGAAGAATATTTATCAAAAATATCTTTGCTGGACGCGGTTTTTTTAAAATCATGCGGATAGGCATCAATATTCAATGCCTTTAAATTCTCTATTTTTTTTACTCTTTCAGCTGTCAGGAGATCGATTTTAGCCATGTTTTTTCACTTCCCTATTATTTATATAAATTAGTAATTATAACCTTTCTTTTCAATTTATGTCAAGGATAAAGTGGGAGAAGTATCCCCAAAATTTCAGCGTCAAAATAAAGCCGTTTGATAAATCAAATTATTTGTTTGGCCTGTTTTATTGAAAACTATGCCTGAATACTTTGCAAATATTTCTTTTATTCCGTCAGCAA
>JBFMCF010000130.1 GCA_040754625.1 bacterium
ACCAGGATAAACTGTTCATAGCTTGTAAGTTGTTTCACGAAAGCTCCTCCTTTTTCCAAAGATTTCTCTCTGGAGGAGCTTTTCGTCTTCTTCGGGCTATATATTAAAGGATTTCAACAGAACCTATTCATTTAATTAATTTTCTGAAATTCTGCCGGAACTGGTCAATTCAACTTCCCTCAAACCCCGCAGGAAACACCTTTCCTCCCTTGTAGAAAATAAAATAACCCTGTCCTGTGTTCTTAACTTTTTAAATATTTGATAAATCTCTTCCGCTTCAGACACATCCAGTCCCCTGTCAATATCATCAGCTAAAATAACCCGCGGACTATTAACCAGGGCCCTTGCAATGACAAGTTTTCTTTTTTCAAATTCACTAAGTTTAGACGATATAACATCCATTTTCTTCTCCAGACCGACCAGCGATAATACCTCATAAATACGCGCTTCCCTGATTCTTGAAGAAAAACCGTAAAACCTGAAAACCAAATCGATATTAGCGTAAAGGCTCCTGTCATTTAATAAATTTATATCATCGGGAATAATTCCAAGCTGCCGCCGGTAAAGAAAAATTTTCTCCTTTTTTATACAGGAAAGATTCTGACCGCAAATAATCATTTCTCCGCGTGTGGGTTTTTCTATTCCGCAAAGAAGTTTAATAAGCGTACTTTTACCTGTCTTTTCACGGCCCTTCAAAACAACCCATTCACCTTGTTTTATTAACAAGTTAATATCATTCAAGACAAATCCGGAAGAATCGTATTTTTTGCATACATGATAAAGCTGAATCATATATTAATTATTTTCTTTTAATTATCCTTTTTGCCTCTTCTATAATATTTTCGGTGGTCAATCCGTTTTTCTTAAAAAGTTCATCCGGCTCACCGGATTCCCCAAACCTGTCCAAAACCCCGATTCTTTTCAAAGGTACCGGATATTCTTCTCCAAGGACCTCAGCAACTGCGCTGCCCAATCCCCCGATAACCGTATGGTCCTCTGCTGTAATTATTGCCCCTGTATCCCTGGCCGCTTTAATTATCATTTCCTTATCAATAGGCTTAATACATGCTATATTTATCACCCTTGCGCGGATCCCGCTGCCGGCAAGCGCTTTTGCCGCATTTAAGGCAGGCTCAACCATAATACCGCACGCGATAATTGCCACATCGGTCCCATCCCGCAAAAGATTTCCCTTCCCTATTTCAAATTTATAATCTTTGTTGTTTACTACGGGTGATTTTGCGCGTGAGGTCCTTATATATACAGGCCCGGTATATTCAACCGCCTTTTCAATGACTTTTTCGGTTTCTATTCCA
Source organism: bacterium (assembly GCA_040754625.1). Lineage (NCBI taxonomy): Bacteria > bacterium. The sequence goes on from JBFMCF010000130.1 coordinate 1,317, forward strand.
TCAGAAGGAACAATTACAACCATCCCGGGAATTGTTCTCATAAGTGAAATATCCTCTATACATTGATGGGACAAACCATCCGCTCCAACGGAAAGACCTCCATGACTTCCAACGATTTTTACATTAAAACCGCCTGCCGTTATGCCATTACGGACCTGTTCCCATGCCCTCCCTGAGGCGAAAATCGCAAACGTATGGGCAAATACGACCTTTCCGCATGACGCAATCCCGGCGGCTTGTGCCATCATATTCTGTTCCGCTATTCCGTAATTGAAAAACCTCTCTGGAAACTCTTTGGCAAAAATTATTGATTTTGTTGATTCTGATAAATCCGCGTCAAGAACAACAATGTTTTTATTCACCCTGCCGAGTTTGGCCAGTGTCAGCCCGCAGGCCTCACGTGTGGCTATTGCTTCCATTACGCCTCCTATAATATCGTGAAACGTCAAATGTAAACCGTAATAAGTATGTATTTACTATTCACGTTTTATGCTCCTTCACGATTTATATTTTTCTCATACTCATCAAGTTCGCACAGGCCCTTTTCGCACTCTTCATAAGTTGGCGCTGTCCCGTGATATTTTACCTTTCCCTCCATAAAAGACACGCCTTTTCCTTTTATTGTTTTCGCGATGATTATGCTTGGCCTGCCTTTTACAGTTTCTGCCTCATCAAGCACTTTTGTAAGCTCTCCGATACTATGCCCATCCGCTTCCATTACATTCCATCCAAATGCCCGCCATTTATCCGAAATTGGGTCGATATTCATTACGTCCAAAACCTTTCCGTCAATCTGCAGTCCGTTGTAATCCAGGACCGCGCAAAGATTGTCAAGGTGATAATGAGCGGCGGACATAGCGGCTTCCCATACCTCCCCCTCCTGGTTCTCACCGTCTCCGAGCAGGGCATAAACACGATAACTTTTTTTATCAATATGTTTCCCGCACAAAGCAATACCGCAGGCTATTGAAATACCCTGTCCCAGTGAACCTGTCGATGCCTCCACCCCGGGAAGTTTTCTTCTGTCCGGGTGACCCTGCAGGCGCGAACCTAATTTTCTCAAGGTCGCAAGCTCTTCTTTCGGGAAATATCCCGCTTCAGACAACACAGCGTATAAAGCAGGCGCCGCATGGCCTTTACTTAAGACAAACCTGTCCCTGTCGGTCCAATATGGCTCACTGGGTTTGTAACGCATTTTATAAAAATATAACGATGTTAAAATATCAACAGCGGAAAGGGACCCTCCTGTATGCCCGCTTTTTGATTCTGTCAGCATCTTTATTATATTCCTGCGAATGCCGCACGCTGTTTTCTTTAGCTTTCTTTCTGCCTGGTCGGTTTCTGTTTTCATGGACCCACCTTTATTAATTTTTATAAATGTAAAATATTATATCATATTTATATGGAAATATAAAATTAAAATTTGTTACAATAATATATCGAAAAATGATAAAACTTAATCAAATATCCTTTGGGTATAACCAGGATGAGAAATTCCTGGATAAAATAGATTTTGAAATTCCGGAAAATAAATTTATCACTATAATCGGCCAAAGCGGTTCAGGAAAAACAACACTCGCAAAACTAATAGCGGGAATTCTCTCCCCGGGAAATGGAAAAATCACGGTTGACGGATATGATTTCACAGGGCAAAAACCGGCTTATATCGGTAAAAATTCCGATTACAACAGCATATTCACTACAACTTTGGAAGAATTAACGGCCTTTGGCCCTGAAAATTCCGGTATCCCGGGAGAAGAAATATCTGCAAGAATCATTCAATCTTTAAAAATAACCGGTTTGGAAAAATTCCGTTTTTTTCCTGTCCATGCTTTATCGCGGGGGCAAAAACAAATAGCCGCTCTCGCATCATTTCTTACATTAAAACCAAAATATCTTGTTCTTGATGAACCAACTTCCTTGTTGGACGAAATTGATGAAAAAAAATTCTGGGAAATAGTAAAAACAATCCATAAATCTTATAAAATAGGCATTATATATTTCAGTAACGGCATATTTGTCCCAGGCTGTGACAGTTTATTTTATATAAAAAATAAAAAAATCGAAGAGATCAAAACAGATTCCGCCATATTATCTGAAAAAATCCCGGTCAATACCAGTCAAATCGCTGACGATTCTTCAATTGTTCTTGAAATTAAGAACGCGGGTTACTCGCCGGATAAAAATATTTTTAACAAAGGCAATTTAATTTTAAAAAATGTAAATTTAAAAATTTCAAAGGGAGAATTTGTTTTTATATATGGTAATTCGGGTTCGGGGAAAAGCACTTTGGCCAAACTTATCGCGAATCTTATTAAACCAAGCTTTGGAGAAGTAAATTTTCCTTCTTTTTCTTCAAAGAAAAATACAAAATCATTCCGGCAGAAAATTGGTTTAATATTCCAGGAACCGGAAAATCAATTTCTGACTGAAAATATTGGGCAGGAAATTAATTTCGGTTTGGCAAATTTTAATGTCCCTGAAAAAGAGAGTATCGAAAGAACCGAATGGATTTTTGGGTTGCTTTCCTTGAATTACGATTATCTAAAAAACCAAGATATGCTTTATTTCCCTTTAGCGGGCAAAAGAAAAATCGCGGCTGCGTCCGCGCTTGTCCTTTTTCCTGAAATTCTTGTGATTGATGATATTTTAACGGGCCTTGACATAGAAGAAAAAAATGCATTATTAAAGGCATTTATTGAATATCAAAAACGAACAAACTGCGCGTGCCTGTTTTTTACAGGCAGAAAATCCGATATAATTTCGCGGGAGCATTTCTATGTTTTAAACGAAGGGAATTTAATATATAAATAGCGTTATTTCCCTTTTTCCACATAGTCTTTAAATTTTGACAACGCGCCGGCAAGTTCAGTCCTTTCAGCAATACCCCTGCCGCTAAAACCCTTTTCCCATCTCGCATCCAGTTTTATCTGCATTATCATTCCTTCATCAGCGGCGTTAAATTTAAAAGTCGTCCTCATCCACTGGGTATTAAACTGGACAATCTTTTTAGGCGTTATACTCCATACATTGCATTCACTGCCGTCAGACCAGTAAATAACCGCATCTTCTTCCCACCCCGGGATTATTTTTTTAATGCCCCGCGGCCACCATTTTCCCCAATTCCCTGGATTTAGAAAAAAATCCCATACTTCATTTAAAGATTTATTGATTCCAGCCTCAACTTTTACCATTAAATCAACCTTTTTTATTGAAATATTAATCAAAGAGATGATATAATATACCACATATATCGCTATGTCAAGTAATTTGTTAGAGAAGTATCCCCAAAATTTCAGCGTCAAAATAAAGCCGTTTGATAAATCAAATTATTTGTTTGGCCTGTTTTATTGAAAACTATGCCTGAATACTTTGCAAATATTTCTTTTATTCCGTCAGC
>JBFMCF010000131.1 GCA_040754625.1 bacterium
CGTTTGATCCATTCACGGGAGAGCTTGCTAACTTGTTTTTTCATGTTGATTACCTCCTTTTGGTAATCAACATCGGTATTTTACTTATAAAGGGTTATGGGAGCTGAAAATAACTCCCCGACCCCTCAGTTAATTAATAATACATCACGTATTAAATCTCAAATAAAACCTGTTTCCGCGCCTCTTTTTTTGCTGAATGCAGTTTTTTATCCCGCAGTATTTTTTCTTTGGCCCGTTTTGACCTTTTTCTTTTCTGCCTTTTGATTTTTTCAATTCTTTTCCGCAGTTCGCTTTTTTCTTTGAAATAGTAATTTTCAATTTTTTCAAAAAGAAGCCGCCTTGCTAAAAACCGGTTCAGGTTTTGCGACCGTTCCTCCTGCATTTTTACACTGATGCCTGTCGGGACATGTTCAAGATAAACGCAGGTAGCGGTTTTGTTTACATTCTGGCCGCCCTTGCCGCCTGAGCGGATAAATTTTTCGATAAGATCTTTTTCTCTGATCCCAAGTTTTTCCATCTTTGCGATTAATATTTTTTCTTTTTCAGGGCTTACGCCGAAGAGAGACATATTTCCCCTTGAATGCAAATTGAAAAATTCAAAATAAAAAATTGTTGTGTCATTTGGATTTTACATTTTTCATTTTGGTTTTTGCATTTCCTGTAAAATATCGGCTGTTTCTGTTATAATAATGACATGTTTGAATATGACCCTTTTCAAAAAGCAGCAGTCGATTACATCGATAATAATTGTTCGGTCTTAGTATCCGCTCCCACAGGTGCGGGGAAGACAATTATCGCGGAATATGTAATAAATAAATGCCTGCAAAATAAAGAAGGTGTTATTTATACCGCACCGGTCAAAGCTTTAAGCAACCAGAAGTTCCGCGATTTCAAAAGTTGTTACGGCGATAAAGTCGGAATTTTAACAGGCGATGTAAGCATAAATCCCAATTGTCCTGTCATGATAATGACGACAGAAATTTTCAGAAATAAATTAATAAGCGAAAAATCTTCGCTGGATAATTATAGATGGATAATTTTTGACGAAATCCATTATATAGATAATGAAGAACGCGGGACCGTGTGGGAAGAATCCATTATTTTTCTGCCGGACCATATGAAAATCTTGGCTTTAAGTGCTACTATACCCAATATTAATGAGCTGGCTGGCTGGATAAGACATATTAATAAAACGGAACTTAAAGTTGTTATTGAAAACAGCAGGTCTGTACCTCTTCATATTTTTTATCAAACGCAGGGTAAAATAGCCAGAGACCTTGATGAAGTAAAAAAGATGGCATATACAGGAAAACATTATTATTCCCATCGGGGAAGAAAGTATGCAACTGAGTCAATCCAGCCAAACCGTGTTCCTGATCTGGTTAAACATATTCATGCGGTCCACGGATTGCCTTGTATTTATTTCGCTTTTGGCCGGCGGAGATGTGAGGAATTAGCTGAATCTTTAATAGGGTTAAATTTTCTTTCTGAAAATGAGGAAAAATATGTAAGCGGGTGTTACAACTCATTATGCGAAAAATTTAATCTTTTATCTGAACCCGGGGCGGAAATACTGCGGCCCTTAATTTCAAGGGGGATCGCGTATCATCACGCGGGGATGCTGCCTACGTTAAAGGAGGTTGTAGAAAGGCTTTTTACCATGCGCTCTATTAAGATTATTTTTACGACTGAGACTTTTGCCCTTGGTATAAATATGCCCGCAAGAAGCGTTATATTTGACGGATTGCAGAAATTTGACGGGACCGGTTTCAGGACCATGAAAGCACGGGATTTTCAGCAAATGTCCGGGAGGGCCGGAAGGCGCGGGATAGATAACGAAGGATTTATATATTGCCGTGTAAACCCGTTGGAAATAGATTTTGATAAAGTGGTCCATGTGGTTAAAGGAAGGACAGAAAAGGTTGTAAGCCAGTTTAATACCGCGTATGCTACTATTTTGAATTTATATAAGGACCTTGGCGAAGGTCTTTATGAAATATACGAAAGATCGTTTCATTATTTCCAGAATGATTTTATTAACCGCAGGGAAGCGGTTTCGCAGATTAAAGACAGGTTGTCACTCCTGAAGGATATGGGATATGTCAGGAAAAACTCTCTTACAAAAAAAGGGCTTTTTGTTTCACAGATGTTCGGACATGAATTAATTTTCGGGGAATTATATGAAAGAGGTTTTTTAAATAAAATGAACGAATATGAGCTTGGGATACTGCTTCTCAGTTTGGTTTATGAACCAAGGCGCGGGCTCCCTAAAAGAATTATTCCCGCGAGGTACAAAAGACTCGAAAAGCTGGTTTCAATTCAGGAAAAAGAAATAAAGCGAAAGGAATCCAAATATGGTATTAGGCCGTTTATCAAAAAAACTTCATTCCAGATGTCCGAGGCATTTGATTTCTGGATGCACGGCGAGGAATTCGGGGAGGTCCTTCGTTTTACCGATGCGGATGAGGGCGAAGTGGTCCGTTATTTCCGTATGGCCCTGCAGTTATTCAGGGAAATAAGAAACAATCCATATACGTCGATACAATTGAAACAAAATGCGGGCAGAGCTATTGAAAATATCCGCCGCGGGATAATTGATGCCGAAACACAACTCAGAATTGACTAAATTCCCAAAAAGTTAGACTAAATTCCAAGGACTATCCCCAAAAAATAGACATAGAAAACAGTAAGTAGTTGTGAAATAAGGAATAAATAAAAAAAGGAAGTGTAAAAGCATAATTTTTTATATTTTTCAAAAAAATGGGGATACTTTTTTAT
>JBFMCF010000132.1 GCA_040754625.1 bacterium
TTTTTATTCACTTGAAATGCCCTTTTTTTTGGTTGTTATGTTTTGTGATAAAATCATTTTAACCAATAGAATTGGGCATTTCAAGTCCTTTTTCGCTTTTATTTCAAAAAATTACGCTTGTGTAAGGCCTAATATATTTAGTTTTTTAAACAATTTTAGTTAAATATTATATCACATCTTTATAAAAGATTGCTTTGATAATTACGCTTTCGGTTTTAACAGGTAAAGCCTGTTACGTCAGTTAGAAACAATGAACATTATTTAGTGTTTAGATTCATAACGATCAAGGATTTCCCGATATTTTGCAATAATTACTTTAAAGGAATATTTACTTTCGGCTATTTCCCGTGCCCTGCGCCCCATTTCACAAAGTCTGCTAAAACCTCTTGCCTCTCGTATTGCAGAAGCAAGCCCTTCCGGATCCGCTGGAGCAACAATCCATCCAACCTTATCTTCCTGAATAAGAAGCCCTACCTCAGACTCAGAATCGGCAATTGCTATTATTGGCTTCCCTGCAGCAAGAATATTATAGGTCTTGCTGGGGACACCAAGCCCTGTCATTCCGGATGCGAGACTAACAATACCGACATCACACGCATTAAGAAAAAACTGTTGTTCTCTGCGTGGCATCGAATTAAAAACTGTAACATTCGTTAGCTGTCGCGATCCAACCTGTTCAATAAGCCATTTTTTCTTTGCCCCCTCCCCAACGAAAATAAAATGTATATTTTCACTCTTAAGAATTTCTGCGGCCATAATTATATGCTCAATTCCCTGCACTCTTCCAATGTTGCCGGCAAATTGGACAACAAAACATTTCTCAAGATGCAGGTCTTTGATAATTTTATTCGCATTGCGTTCATCGGGATAAATATCCGTTGTATCCGCCCAATTCGTAATTACGGTAATTTCCGGATTATCACTATTAATTTTATGCATCATTATTTTCTTCATATCCCTGCCAATAACGATAATGTGTTCCGCGCTATTGTAAGCTAAATTGAAAAGTCGAACAAGGATACGAAATAAAAGTGAATCTCCATAAAGAAGTTTTGCCGCTTCTAAATTTTCCGGAAAGACATCGTGGGTAAGAATAATTAAGGATGAACGGGTAAATCGGCAGACCAGACACATCAGAATAAGCAACAGGGCAGGATTAGTAACAATAAAGACAGTATCACCTTTTTTTATCATTTTTATTGTCTTTACCGCTAATTTAAAACTCCGTAAAATAGACCCTATCAAGCGAGAAACAATTTTGTTCTTGTTTATGCTTACCGTCTTTATTCTTTCTATCTTAACCCTATTTCTGATTTCTGAATCAGGCGCTGCTTTCAAACCTGAGTAGTCAGGGGGACATGTTATTACCTGAACAGGAAAAGTTTCAACAAGCCCTTCTGCTATCTTTGTTACGATATATCCTGTAGATGTTTCTTCCGGATAATAAAATTCGGAAACCACAAAAATCATCCGCGCTATCCTTTACTCCTTTACATTAAAACCTATTTTTTCAAGTCTTCGTAAATAAAATCTAACTTCATTAAAAGCTTTTTCATTCCTTCAATATCCAATCTTTCTGTATTGTGGGAATGATAATCTTCAAATTTTGGCATATTCTCTAAACCTTCTGAAAAATATATCGCGTAATTCAAATCACGGTTATCCGCAGGAATTTGATAATAATCACCCAAATCTACAGCCCTATTTTTTTCTTCACGTGTCAATAAATATTCATATAATTTTTCTCCATGCCTGGTACCAATCACTTTTATTTCGGTTTTACTTTTATATAAATCAATTAACGCTTCCGCCAAAATTTGAATAGTAGCCGCGGGCGCTTTCCGAATAAACATATCACCCGGATTCCCATTTTCAAAAGCAAAGAGGACTAAATCGACCGCTTCCTCCAGCAGCAACATAAAACGCGTCATATTTGGGTCCGTTATGGTAAGCGGTATACCTTTTTTTATTTGCTCTACGAAAAGCGGAATCACAGAACCTCTTGACGCCATCACATTACCATAACGCGTTCCGCAAATGACGGTATTTAAACTATTGCGTGATTTCGCAATCATAACCTTTTCCATCATTGCTTTAGAGATACCCATCGCATTTATGGGGTATACTGCTTTATCTGTGCTCAAAACAACCACATTTTTAACATTTTGAGTAATAGCCGTTTCCAACACGTTTTCAGTACCTAAAACATTTGTCTTTACCGCTTCAACAGGAAAAAACTCGCAGGAAGGCACTTGCTTTAACGCCGCCGCGTGAAAAATATAATCAACCCCTCTTACCGCGTTCTCAACCGATCTGTAATCTCTCACATCTCCAATATAGAATTTTACTTTTGGGTTATTTATTTTTCGGCGCAAATCATCTTGTTTCTTTTCATCTCTTGAAAAAATACGGATTTCTCCAATTTCAGTATGCAAAAATCGATTTAACACCGCATTACCAAAAGAGCCTGTGCCACCGGTGATTAATAATATTTTACCATTAAATTTTTCAGTATTAGCCATTTGCATTATTTTTTCCCTTATTATATGACAGTTTAAATATTCCCATAAAAGATTCTCCATATTTCCATCGCATATTTCCAATTAAAAAAAGAAGACCCCAGTTAATAATCCCAAGAGGAAATTTATTCAAAACAGGGATACCAGTAAAAAATGTTGAACCGCAATAGATCGAGGTAAATCTATTTTTCTCGACAAAGGATTTCCATTCACTGAATTTCTTTAAAGATACATGGTCTTCCCTGTGCGCGTGCCATTTACCTTTCATAACTCTCGCACTGTAACTGCTTAGATTTGGTGTTGTAAAAATGAATATACCTCCATGTTTTAAATGTTTCCTCACTGAGGAAAGCATTAATTCCGGCCGGTTAAGATGTTCAATGACCTGCAAAGAAACAATAATGTCAAATGTTTCATTGTTAAAGTCAAATCCCTCCGCGTTTCCCTGGACAATTCTCGCGTTTTTAACCTTACTTTTAGTTAATGATACAAGCCTCGCATCATACTCTAATCCGGTAAGCTTCGCCTGCGGAAATTCAGATTCAAGAAACGTCATCAAAAAGCCTGATCCTGTTCCAATTTCAAGCAATGAAAATGCCTGGTTTTTTTTGACAATTTTCCTAATTTCCTTCAATACAGGTTTTAAAGTAAGCTTACGTTTAAAACGGTAAAATTTCGAGTCTGGTTCTTCATATAAAGAAGCACTTTGTGGACATATAGTAACATTTTTCATATTTTTTTTCAAGATTTCTCAATTCTGCAAAAGGGAAATAAAATCTCCGGTTTTATCCTTGTAATAAAATTTTTCAAAAAACTTATTTCTGCAATTTTGAAAAAATAATTCCTTTTGGCCAAGAATTTCTTCTACCGCTTTTTTAAGCTCATTCACATCTTTATTATCTTTTACTGACACACCAGTTTTGTGATTGTCAAAAAATTCATTGGCATTGCATAATAAAACAATTACAGCGGCACCGAACATATATGCTTTAGGAAGCACACCGCTCTGCATGGAACGGTTATACGCGTTCCAGACTACAAGGCTGTCTCTGTAATATTGATTGATTTCTTCATTTGTCATAGGACGGCCTTCAGATATAACAAGTTTCCCGGACCGTAAATACGGTTCCAGAATATCTTTCTCCCTGACTGGAATTTTATTACGGGTCGCGATCAAAAAATTCAGCTTGGGAAACCAGCCGTTTTTTATGGCTGATTCGGCAAAATCAACAAACCTGTCGAACCCGTGATCAGCGGCAATAGTTCCGATGTAGGAAATAAAATTTTTATCAGCTTTTTCCAATAATAGACCCGCTTCATCGTCAAAAAGAAGCGGTATAAGTGAATAGTTTTTGTTTAAAAAGGTGTATTTCTTTTTATATAAAAAAAACGACGATGATGACGGCAAAATAATCCTGTGCGAAAGTAAAACTACAGGAATAGTCACAAGGTTAATCAAGCAGATTTTAACAATTTTTTTAAACCTGAAACCTGAGTTATAATAACTTTTAATCGATTCAAACGGTTCGTGGTATATGTAAATAATTTTGGATTTGCGGAAAATTCTCAGACGGATAATCTCAAAAATATTTCTCAAAGACGGGAACCAGAATACAGCCGCATCGATTGTTTTGAGTTTTTTAAGCTCAGACAGGTTATTAATCCTGTTAAATTTATTTTTCAAATCCATTTGATTAAATGACCTGTTCACATATAAATAAGGTGTGAATCCATAATCTTCAAACAATTTATAATTTGCTGTAAGGTGCGAAAAATGGCCGGGATTGAAATTTAAAGAAATTATCAATATATTCATATATAACGCAATAAATTAGCAAGCAACTATATGCGCCTTGTTACAAGATGGGAATACGATGATGATATTTAAGCAGCTTTTTTACCTTCAGCAAATAACGCATCTGCACTCAGGTCTTGTTCATCCGGTCATTCAATAAAATATCCTCTGTTCTGAACACGACGAAAGTAATTTACATCTTTCAGGGAGGAGAATACCTCGTACTTTAACTAAGGCTTCATATTAAATATTTTTGTCAATCCGTTGTCAAAATCAACTTTTAATTTAAAATCATTCATTGGAATTATATTTTTAATTTTTATCATTTTATTCAAGTCCTTTAATTTTAAAGAGTATGAATATGAGGTGATTTATGACGGCTATTATCCGTGAAAAACACAACTTTTATGCTTTTATGACGTCCCCCAAGCTCCCTGAACGTCCCCCAAGCTCCCGCGAAATGTAATTAGGTTTCCAATTATAACCCACGTTGCAGGGGCATGCCCCTTTTTCTTCAACTGTCAACCATTATGTTTATAAGCTGCAAACTAAATTAGTGTAACAAATATGTGATAGTACTTGCATTTACCCCCTTTGCACCGGAAGCGGCAAACATACTTCCATCTGCGTTACTTCCAAGATATATTGTTCCACTAGGATCTATTATCGCTACACCAAACTTAACTATTCCGTTATGGTTCTGTTGAAATCCTCAAATAGAAATAAATCAAGAGGCCGAGTTGGAGGCCTCGATGAATATTGTAAATTATACCGAGCAATAAAACTTCGTGAATTCGGAGTTTTATTAAGCGAGCTAAG
>JBFMCF010000133.1 GCA_040754625.1 bacterium
ATTATTCAAGAGGGTGGTCTGCACTACATTCACTTTTTTTTAATCCGCTATTGATTTATCAAGCTTTTTTAGATTTCCTTTAGCTAAAAAATATCATTCCCAATATCACACTGCGGAACTTGGGTTATGCTTCTTTCATGTTTTGCTTATATGAAAGGCATAAGTGATACTCATATATTTTATTTAAATGAAGAAGCTGGATTAGATGTCCTTATTATGGGATTTGACGCAGAAAATAGTTTACCAACAGGACAAAGTGCATTAAAGACAGGTTATATAGAAATTGAATCGGGTGAATTAAGAGGCAGCATAATTTTCAAGGAATTATAATGAATATTAAAGAAACTTATCAAAAAATAATTAAAATTAAAAGGTTAACTGGATTTAATAGATGTCCTTCTGTGATTGATTCAAAATTTGATAAAAAAAATATTCCATCAGGTCCACCCATATCTCCCGAAAATGCCCTTTTAACACGGCAATTAGCGGTTGGATTAATTGATGTAGATGAAAAACTTAAAGCACAGTGGGAGAATTATTGGATTAGATGTTGTTTGAGCAGGAAGTGCGATTATATTTTTTCTGTTTTAGTAGAATGTGGAATTAATAGAGAAAAAGATATACTAGATCTATTGAATAATGGTAAATTATGGAATTATCTTGGGTCGGAATCTGGCTGGGGCAAAGAATACTATATAAATATCTGTATAAAATTTCTTTTATCCAGATATGCATGGTTTGATGCGTTAAATATAAAATCCAAACAAACATTTCTTCCTCTTTTTCATCTTTCTCTTCCTAAACTTTGGGGCTCAATATTGATAGGAATTATACCTTTTATAAGTAGTAAGGATTTAATGGGATTGCCCGGCAAATTAACATCCATTCAGTTTAAAATATCAATAATTTTTATGTTTTTACTAACATTGTTATATTTTTTATATGAATGTCATTCTGAATATGAATGTTTCACCGATAAATGCCGGAATGAAATAATAAGAAACAGAGCTTTATGGGTATTCTTAATGGGTATTATTTACAGTTTTGTATTGTCATATTTTATTTGTAAACCTATACTTTCAATTTACATCGCGGATGCAGAAGTTTGCAAAAGTATAATTTATTTTACTGCATCAAGCCTTTTCATTGGGATATTACTTCAGGTATTTTGGCAGGAAAAAACAATTACAGAACCACTTTAAAATATTCGACCATTCACCATTTTAAATTTACCTTCAGGAGTATAAAAAATGAACATTTTCCTCAATCCATTTAGAACCCCTGTGGATAAGTCAAAAAATGCTGTGGATAGAGTTGAGGTTCTGAATTTTTGCCATTTTAGACCTTATAAATCAAGGGTTTACAAAGCAAGTGTGCTCAAACGAGCATTCGGGTGCCCGAACTGAAACTTTTATGGAATTGTCATGCGCGTATGTATATGTGCTCAAACGAGCATTCGGGTGCCCGAACTGAAACATCAGAAATTTCGCGGGAGATGTGCGGAAGCACATCCTTGCTGGCAGAGACGAACCCCTCTCAATCTCCCCTTATCAGGGGAGAAACAAAGATGTCCCCCTGATAAGGGGGAATAAAAGGGGGTTTGGGGTGGAATGAGAAGATATACCATTTTTCCCTTACAGGTGATATAATAATATTAGACCATTCGCCATTTTAAAATAAAGTTTATGCCTGCCTGAGTCGATTGACGATAAAGAGGCATATGTTGTATAATCTATTTAAAACTGAAAATAAAAGGAGGTAATTTCGTGTCCGTTAAAATTGAAATAACAGATGAAATAGTTGCATCCATGAAGATACCAGTGCCTGAAGTAAAGAAAGAACTTACAAAAGAATTGGCATTCGCATTATACAGCCGGTGGGTATTATCTATGGGGAAGGCCCGTCAAATGGCGGGATTGACCAAACGGGAATTTATTGAAGAACTTGCTTCCCGTAAAATCAAACGGCATTATAAAAAAGAAGACCTGGAGGAGGATATTGCTTATGCTAAAAGTTGTAAGCAATAGTTCGCCTCTTATTCATCTTGGGAAAATAGGGCTGTTGGATTTATTGCAGGAACAATTTCATCAAATATTGGTTCCGGAAGCAGTTTGGCAGGAAACAGTGGAAGAAGCGGGAGACGATGAAAAAGATGCTATAGTTATTTCATCGGCAAATTGGATTAAAGTTAAAAAAGTGTCTAAATCTCCTTTACTTACTGCTCTATTTAGATCAATTAAGCAAGACTGGTTTTTATCTTTCAGAGCAGATTTATAATGAAGTTTTAGAATCAGCAAAAGAAAAAAACTGAAATTAGTCAGGTCTTTACATAAAATAAAATATGTGGGATAATCATTTTTGTTATGCAGGAATTTTCATCTCTTTCATGGCATCGTTTATCCGTCACCCTTGTCAACATCCGCATGCTGTCTTCTGCGAAAGCCCATCCTGTCTCTATTTTTCAGGCAATCATTAAGGGTGTCTCAATTTTGATGGGGATTATGGACGACCCGTCTATTTTTTTTCATATAAGGGACAAAAGACATACTTATAAACTCAGGGAATCAGACAAGGTTTTAATTGACATCTTTTTCTGCGGGTATAATCTGGATTTTGTAAAGAAGTGGTCAGATGCTTTCAAAACTTATCTGTCAAATCCGGATACGGGCAGGAATTTCGATATTATTGAACTGGGGGAACCTGAAGAACGGACTTTTGAAAAGGTTTTCTCTGAAACCGGGGAAATATCTTCAGAGAGGGAAATCTGCCTGGAGTTTTTAATACCGTTTTCCTTTAAACCAAAAACTCACAGGACTTCTATTACAAAGACTGCTTTCATTAATTCTTTCGAAAACCGGTTATCAAAATTATTTGGAAAAGAGTTTAAATATAGCAGTCAAAGCGATAATTTTTCTGTTTTGCCTTATTACTGGGATTATACTCAAATTTCACATCCTTCTCAATCTCAACAGGGGCGCATTCAATATATAAATGGATGCGTGGGCAGGCTTTACATAAAAGGCAAATTCAGCGATTTACTGCCTTTTATTATTCTCGGGAGCGAACTGCACACGGGAACAAAGACATCCAATGCGCAAGGCTATTATTTACTCCATAAAGAACCCCAGGGGTATTTTGATAAAAATTTTCCTAATCAAAAGTCAATATTGTCAATTATAAAAGACGTGATTGACAAATACGATAATGCGTTGGAATCGCTTTCAATAGACGAGAAATTTTCATTTAATGAAGAGGTCTATGCGGAAAAGCTTTTTCATCAGATAACAGAAAATAATTATATCCCGTCGCCAAACATCGCGTTTCTCATAAAGAAAAAAGACAGTGTTGACAGGCTGGTGGAACAATTGCAGTTTAAAGATTTAATTGTCCAGCAATATGTGTTGAAAACCATATCTGAGAATTTTGACAGGATATTTGAGAAAGAATCCATAGGTTTTAGAAAGGGAGTATCACGTGAGAAGTCGATTGAATTAGTCCAATCGGCGATTGGCGAAGGTTATCAATTTGTGATTGAATCCGATGTTGAAGACTTTTTCCCCTCGGTGGATTTGGATATATTAACCCGTTTGCTGGAATTTTACATCCCGCAAAAAGATATTTGCCTGAAAAACATAATTCAGAAATGCATGAGAAACGGCTATATTTTAAACGGGACTTATTATGCGAGAATAAAAGGATTAGCGCAGGGCAGCCCGCTTTCACCAATACTTGCCAATCTCTACCTGGATTCGTTTGACGAACAAATGCAAAAATTCAATGTGAGAATGATCCGATATGCGGATGATTTTGTTATACTGACCCGGACAAAAGAAGACGCTGAAAATATCTTATCGCAAACAGAATCATTTTTATCCGGGCTTGGGCTAAAAATTAAGAAAGAAAAGACAAACATAAAGCATATAAAAGACGGGTTCCAGTTTTTAGGAATAAGCTTTACAGGTTCTGAGGTTAAGGTTGAATCCGAAGATGAAATGAAACGTTTTAAAAAGCCGTTATACATTACAGAACCATATACGTTCCTGTCATTAAATGGAGATGCCATTGATATATTGAAAAACAGGGAAATAATAGAAACCATTCCCATAAGAAGAATAAGCGAAATAATGGTAATGGAAAAAACTGTTTTTTCAACAGCTCTGATAACTAAATGCACTGATAATAATATACCATTCACGATTGTGCTTAATACCGGTTATTACATTACGACGATAAAGCCAGATTCCAAAAAATATTATGACATAACCTTTGCCCATGCCAAAAAATATTATTCTCTTTCCGAAACGGAAATATTTTCAATCGCAAAAGAATTTGCCGTCGGCAAGCTTAATAATTACATCTCTTTATTTAAACAAAAATATGTAAAAGAGCAGAATCTATTTATCAACGAAATAGAAAGGGTGATTCAGAATATTTACCAGGCGGCTGATATTCATGAAGTTCGCGGGCTGGAGGGTTCGACAGCCAAAAAGATATATCAAAAATTAAATGTTTTTATAGATAACGAGATATTCCAGATAGAAAAAAGAGACAGACGTTGCCCTGACCGTATTAATTCATTATTAAATTTTGGATATTATCTTTTATTCTCACGGATTAACGCGACTGTAAGAGCTGTTGGATTGAATCCTTATTTAGGCTTTTTGCACAGCCCGCTGGATGATTATGAGTCATTTGTCTGCGACATTGAAGAACTTTTCAGGGCAAGGATTGACAGGTTTATTATACGGCTGGTTAATTTGAAAGTCATAACAAAAGATGATTTTGTTGAAACTGAAAGAGGTTTTTATCTTAAAAAAGAGGGAGTTAAAAGTTACCTTAATCAGTTTGAGGCCGAGATGGAAAGAAAGACTTCGGAGAATTCACTTTCACTTAAAGAAAATATCTATGTCCAGGTAAATATTATTAAAAATTTTATGCTTGAAAATAAATCCCTTACATTTTATATTTGGAAAGTGTGAATGCAGATTTACTTAAGGAATAACCATGCGAGGTATTTCTGATTACGCCGTTGTGTATGATATTACTTCCGACAATGAACGGGCAAGAGTTGACAAAACGTTGAAAAGTTTTGGATTCAGGATCCAAAAAAGCGTTTTTGAATGCCGGCTTAATAAAAAAGGAAGAAACGAGTTAATAGAAAAATTGAAAAAGTTAGATATTAAAACAGGATTTATAAAGGTTTATCGCCTTGAATATTCGTCAAAGAATGAGATAATCGGAGAAAAAAAGAAAGAGAGTATAGATGACGGGAATGCGTTCATTATTTAGATTGCGGAATCTAATTTCCCCCCCCCGCCTTTAAAAATTAATTGTAATATTAACAAATAGTTATGGATTTTTGTTTAAAATAATTATAGAATTTCTATTATGATAACAATTGGGATTGATATAGGGTCAAGGACCTCCAAGGCGGTCCTTCTCCGGGATGGCAGGATTATAGCGGATACCATCTGTGAATCCGAAATAAAGATGTCAAACAGGGGACAGCATGTATTGGAGGAACTTCTTAAAAAAGCGGGATTAAACAGAGGGCAGATTGATTATATCGTTGCTACAGGCTACGGCCGGATAACTTTGCCTTTTGCCGATCAAACAGTTACTGAAATTACCTGCCATGCCAAAGGGATCCATACGCTTTGCCCCACTGTGAGGACAGTCATTGATATTGGCGGCCAGGACAGCAAAGTTATAAGAGTAAACAGTGCCGGTGAAATTGTTGATTTTGCGATGAACGACCGCTGCGCCGCGGGAACCGGCAAATTCCTGGAAGTTACCTCCAAAGTCATGGGCCTGACACTGGAAGATTTTTCCAGGTTGTATTTTAAATCCGCGGAGCCGTGCAAAATCAGTTCAATGTGTACTGTTTTTGCCGAGAGTGAAATTATTTCTCTGCAGGCTGAAGGTGTTAAAGATGAAGATATTGCCGCGGGTTTGATATTAGCGACTGCGCGCCGCGTGGCCAATATGGCGAAAAGCCATTCAGTCGAACCTGATATAGCGTTTACGGGAGGCGTGGCCAAAAACAGGGGTATTTGCGCCGCGCTGGAATCAGAGGTGGGCCGTTCATTTTTAAAATTTAAATATGACCCTCAATTAATCGGAGCGTATGGCGCGGCCCTGATTGCTTCTGAACAAGCCGGACAAAAAAAAGATATTGTTCCTGCCGGTAAAAAAAAAGACCTTGATACAATAACGGAACTTGACATGCTTCTTAAAAAGAGGCCGGGAGAAATAGAAAAACTTCGTGAAAGCGGCGTAAAAATAGTGGGTTATTTTTGCGGCTATGTCCCTGTTGAAATTATAATGGCCGCGGGGATGGTCCCTGTCCGCCTTATTCGCGGCGGCGATGTTGAAGTTTCCTCAATAGGCAACAGGTATTTGACGTCCTCTGCGTGCCCTTTTGCCTGCGCGTGTGTAGGCAATAAACAAAAAAAAGGAGATTTTTATTTCGAATCAGTTGATATTGTCGCGGACGCGCCTTCATGTTTACAAATGAAACGGGTACTGGAAATTTGGGAAAAATATTTTTCAACCCGGATTATTCATATCGGATTTTCAAGGAAATATTATACAAAAGAGGGGCTGGATTATTTTATTAAAAGCATCTACAATTTTAAAGCTGAATTAGAGGACATTTCGGGCAGCAAAATTGAGCCGGAAAATATCAGAAAAGCCGTAGCTGTTACAAATGAAATTCGCGGATTAGAACGTTTGTTATATGAAAAAATAAAAGATTCAGGGATTTCATGGTATGAATTGATAAAGTTTATAAACGCGGGAAATGTGCTGGATAAAACCGTGTATCTGGATTTACTTAAGAAACTCGCGGGAGAAATAGAATCAAGGCCAAAAGCGGGGCCGCCCAAGTTAAGGATTTTGATTACCGGCGGCATGCTGGCCCCGGGCGATGAAAAATTATTAAAAATAATGCGAAGCTTAAAAGTTGATTTTGTCATGGATGAGTTGTGTTCCGGTTCCAGATTGACTTTCGTTGATATTAAAGAGCCGACTATAGAAAATATAGCGCATAGTTACCTTAAAAATGTGCCCTGCGGCTCATTGCCATATCATGATTTTAAAAGCGATCCGAGGATTTTTCATTTGGACAAACTTTTATCGGAATATAACATAAACGGCATTTTATATTACACATTGAGGTTTTGTGACGCCTATTCATTTAAATTTAATGAAATGAAAAACCATGCCAAAAAGAAAGGGGTCCCTATTTTGCATTTACATTCCGATTACAGCGGCGCGGATACAGGCCAGATAAAAACAAGAATTGAGGCTTTTATTGAAACTATTTTAAATTCAAAAAAAGGGGATAAAAATGAAGCCTTTTAATAAAAGGCTCCAATTCGCGTTTCGAATATTATTAAATCCATATATTATCACAAACCTGTCAAGGCTGCGGACGATTGACGGCGGCGGCATAAGTCCTTTCAGTATTTTCCTGTATATGGTGAAGGCCTTATACAGGTTCCCGGGATTTTATGATTACAGGGTGGATGTGCGTATCAAAGGAATGACTGAACTCGTTTATTTGATATTATCTACGCCTGAACGTATGAAAAAAATGCGGGAATCAGGCTATAAATTTGTGGGCAAATGGGCGGTCAATCCCACGGATATTTATTTCGGGTCCCGGGTATCGGCGATAGACCCGTTTTTTTTCGCGTTTTGCCGGATGATCGCGGTGTCCGATAATTCTTATGCTGTCAGGGGAAGGGCGCAGCTTTCGCCTGACGCCTGCCCCGCCCAGGCCGCCGCTTACACTGTCCTTTCAGAAGATATTATTAAACTTGATTTTTTTTATCCGTTCATCGGCCCATGGTGTTACGATTCGCAGTATTGTTTTGAATCCCTGAGGTCAAAACTCAAAGGTGTTTTTGGCGAACAGCCGTATATTTTATCCGAACGGCAAAGAGGCATATCAAAAGATTTTATGCTGTCGGAGCTTAGAAAATTTGTCATCCAGATAGAGGAATTAACAGGGGAAAAATACGACCCTGAATTTATGCGAAAAGAAATCAAACTGGAGAATGAATTGCGCGGTATTATTTTTGACATTCAAAATATGATGCTGGAAGACAGGCCCCCCCTGGCAAGTTTGGATTTAATTCTGGCAACTTTTATCAGCGGGGATTGGCTGGGCGACCCGCTGGCATGCATGGATGTGTTGTGTAATATGCGGGATTTTTTGAAAAAGCGCCTGCGAAACAACGAATCAGGGTGGGGATTAAAGGAAAATCCGATTCGTATTCTTATAACCGGAATCGCGTGGGGAGATTTGGGGCTTTATAATATTCTTGATGACCTGGGCGGGGTAATAGTGGGTTCCGAATGCGTAATGAGTAATTATATGTTAAAAACCAGAGAGGATGGTGACCCGCTGGAAAACCTGGCGGAACGTTTTATTAACACGCCTTATACCTTTAACCCTGGTGAAAAAGCCAGATGGACAGTCAATAATATCAAAAGGATGAAAAGAGTCGATGGTGTTGTTTTTAACTGTAATTTTGGATGCAATTACAATGCCACGGCATCAAGGATTATTATTGATTCCATAAAAGAACAGCTTGATATCCCGGTCCTTTTAATTAATTCAGACCTGCCCGGGGAAAATCACGGACAGATGCGGACGCGTTTTGGCGCTTTTTTTGAAATGATTCGCAAAAAGAGAAAAAAATAATTTCTTAAGTTTTAGGTAAGCGAATTGAAAGATGTAATATGCCAGTTATTTTACAGCCGGATATTAATCCGTCATTTATTGATAAACCTGTTTCTGATTATGACCTCCAGAGGTTATTTGAGACTGTTATATGGGCGCCCAGCCCGTTTAATTCTCAGCCATGGGAGTTTGTTGTTTTACGGGACAAAGAAAATATCAAAAAAATTCTGCAGGCCGTTGATGAAACCGATATCCCTCCAAATTTAATAGTTGTGCTTAACAATACCGTAAGGAAAGATCCCGGCCCGAATGCCGCCAGGCTTGGTTTTATTTCTGTGGGGGCCGCTATCGCGAATTTCATGTTTTCCGCCAAATATTCGAATATAGGTTTTTATCCTGTTTCCGTAAAATATGAAAAAAATCATTTAAAAATTTTACAACATCTTAACGTCCCCGGTAATATGGTTTTGAGTTGTTTGATGGCGGCCGGGTACCTTGAAAAAAACGACAGAGAGATAAAGCCTGCCAAAGGAAAATATTACGAAGACAATTTATCGCGGCCGAAAGAAATATCCTTGCCGGAATACAGCCGTGATGATATTAATCCGTTTGTTTTAATCCCAAAAAGGAAATCATACCGCAAAAAATTTTTACGCAGGGAAGTTGATTTAAAACACCGGCGTTTATTGCTGGAATCCGGATTGTCCAGTTTTATGTTTGAAAGAACTGCAGGGGTTGAATTGGTGCTTGTGGACGACAGATTAAGAATAAGGAAATTGGCAAACCTGATCTATGACGCGGCTTATAAAGTCCACATGAATAGCGGATATTTAAAAAAAATGAACGTGTGGATCAGGTATTCCAGTGAAGAAAAAATAAAAAACGCGGATGGAATTTTTATTGTATTTTTGAATGTGGTAAAAGGGAAAATCCTTAAATTTTTAATGTGGATTATTGAAGAAATAAAATTGTTTTTACCTTTGAAAATTTTTCATTATAAAAAACTTTCCAAGGATTATTTCAGCGGGCTTGTGGCTGGCTCTCCGATGATTTGCGTTTTTTTGTTAAAGCCGGATAATTCAAAAAACAATTTGGAACCCGAAGACTACATTAACGCAGGCGTCTCAATACAGAGTTTACTGCTTGCCGCGACCTATTGTAATATCGGGGCCCAATTTTTATCGGTTCTTGTTGACAGCCCGGAGAGCCGTAAAAACATTGATGGTTTTCTAAATGTTCCCGGGGATTTCAAGGGTGAAATTATTGATATATTGCGTTTGGGATATATTGATCCCGGGGAAAAGCCGAGAATTTTATCCGTATCCAGCAATATTCGCCGTCCCTCGGAAAAAATTTTGCATAAAGAAAGCTACACTTAAAATCATTGACAGAAACAAAATAGTTCAATATAATTATTAAAATTTTTCCTGCTTAACGGCAGACAGGAAGGAATTAAGCATGGAGACAAGAGAAGAGGAGTTAAAAGCTGTTGGAGAATTAAAAGAGGCCCATGACGCGATACTGGCCGAAGTAGAAAAGGTCATTGTCGGACAGAAAGATGTAGTTGAGCAGTTCCTGATTGCCCTATTTTCGCAGGGTCACTGCCTTCTGGTTGGTGTCCCGGGATTGGCCAAGACCTTGCTTATAAATACCCTTGCCAGAGTTTTAGATTTAAAATTCAAACGAATACAGTTCACGCCTGATCTGATGCCTTCTGATATCATAGGGACGGACATTATCCAGGAGGACGCGAATACGGGCAGGCGATGTTTTAAATTTTTACCCGGCCCCATTTTCGCGAATATTATCCTCGCGGATGAGATTAACCGCACGCCTCCAAAGACCCAGGCCGCGCTTTTGGAGGCTATGCAGGAATATAAAGTCACGGCGGGAGGCGAGACTTATGGACTGGAACTTCCGTTTTTTGTGCTTGCGACGCAGAACCCTATTGAGCAGGAAGGAACTTATCCCTTGCCCGAGGCGCAGCTTGACCGGTTTATGTTTGAGGTCCATATTGATTATCCTTCAAAACAAGAGGAGATGGAAATCGTTAAGTTAACAACTTCCGCGTATGAAGCTTGTTTAAAAATAGCTTTGACCGGAAAGGACATAATCCGTCTGCAGAAGATTATCAGGAAGGTCCCCGTGAGTGATTATCTGGTGGAATACGCAGTGGATTTAGTGAAGAACACCCGGCCGGGTACACCTGGTTCGCCGAAAATTGTAAGAGATTGCGTCAGCTGGGGAGCAGGGCCGAGGGCATCGCAGTATCTTGTTCTGGGCGCAAAAACCAGGGCTGTTATGCACGGCCGGTATACAGTTACAGGTGATGATATTCGTGCTATAGCCGAGCCGATTTTGAGGCACAGGATTATAACTAATTTTAATGCGGATGCCGACGGGATTAATTCGGCGAAAATAATCGCGGAACTTATTAAGAATGTAAAAGAACCAGAGAGATAGTTAATATATGAATGCGTAGAAGCGTGAAAGCATTTACACATATACGGGAGTTAAAATGATCAAAAGCATGACAGGTTACGGCAGGGGAATAGCAAAATATGACGGCGAGGATATAGTTATCGAGCTTCGTTCCGTTAACCGCAGTTCCCTGGAAATATCCAGCAGGTTCCCGCAGGATTATCAATTCCTGGAAATTGGCGTTAGAAAAATAATTCAAAAAAAATTGCACAGGGGGCAGATAAATATTTCCATCCAGGAAGGCATAAAGAGCAAGAGAAACACTTTTAAAATAGACGAGGAAATATTCGGCGGGATTTATTCTGTTTTTGGCAGGCTTAGAAAAAAATTTAAAATAAACAGCGATATAAATTTCGGAGACATATTACGGATAGAAGGTGTGGTTGTAAAAGAAATTCAGAGAGAAAATCAAAAGGCCCTGACACAGGCGGTAGAAAAGGCGTTAAACACAGCTCTTGATAATTTGATTGCGATGCGTATTGAAGAAGGGAAGTCTTTATATAAAGACATATTAAACAGGATAGAAGCTATAGATAATATTTTAAAAGGAATTAATAAAACAATCCCCGGTGTATTGGAAAAATACAAAAATAATTTAGAGTTAAAAATGAAAAGCCTGATGCCCGGTGGAATTGAGTTTGATGAAACACGGTTTTATACTGAATTGGCCGTTTATTCGGAAAAAGTTGATATTACGGAGGAGATAGTGAGGCTGGAAAGCCACATTAAACTTTTTAAAGATACATTGGACAAAAATAATTCCATAGGTAAAAAATTGGATTTTATTTTACAGGAAATGAACAGGGAGGCCAATACAATGGCCTCAAAGGCGTCCGATTTTAATTTAACAAAAGAAGTTATCAATATAAAAAATGAAATAGAAAAGATAAGAGAACAGGTCCAAAATGTCGAATAATAAAGGTATGATAATAGTAATTTCTGCTCCTTCAGGGGCAGGAAAAACAACGTTGGTTGAATTGTTGAATAAGGATTTTCCTGATTTATACCGTTCGATTTCCTGCACTACCCGCTCCACGCGAAAAGGCGAGTCTCACGGTAAGGATTATATTTTTGTATCGGAGGAAGAATTCAAAAATAAATTGGAAAATAATGAATTTGCCGAATGGGCGGAGGTCCATGGGAATTTATATGGTACGCCCAAAGCGGCACTGGAAGAAAATTTAGCAAAAGGCAAAGATGTGCTTCTGGATATAGATGTCCAGGGCGCCGAAAAAATCAGGAAATTATACCCTGGGGGGCTTTTTATTTTCATTAAGCCGCCGTCCTTTAAAGTTTTAAAAGAGAGGCTTGAAAGCAGGAACACGGAAGACCGGGATTCACTGGAAATAAGGCTGAAACAGGCGGAAGAGGAGATGAAATATTACACCCGTTATGATTATGTTGTTATAAATGAAGATTTAGAGGAGGCTGTGGAAGAACTGAAAAGTATTATTGAAAAAGAAAAAAAGAGAAGGCTTCGTTCAGGAACCGTTAATCATAAAACATAAACCGCAAAATCTGGCAAAAGAATATTCTATTTACTATTCACGGGTTATAATTATTCCTTCTTACCCGTGAGGAAGATGGCTGTTATAGAAACTGCTGATATAATTCCTATGACCGCCATGACCTTTAATGCTAAACGTTTAACATATTCCCCTGAAAAAATATCAGCAATATATAAAATTGCGATTAAAGCGATAATAATTGAAGAAACTAAAGCTATAACTTTCAATATAGGTAATATATTTTTTCCCATAACTCCTCCTTGTCTACTTTTATAAACTTATCAAATTTTAGCCCTGTATTTGACACTAGTCAAGCAATTTTAATCTTCAAGGGCTGTGAATAAATAAATTAACTTGACTAATATTTCGCAAAAACTATATAATACCAGCAAATGTGAACTCCATATTTTGTGGCAAATATGTCAAATTGATAATTTTACTTAAGATAAGTCGAGATAATGCCTAAAATGAAATACGCCAAAGTCGCTTTGCCTGTCCCGGTCAATAAACTCTTTACATATCATGTCCCTGATGATTTCCAGGATAAAATAGCAATCGGGCAAAGGGTGTCGGTTCCTTTCAGCGGCAAAAAATTAACAGGTTATGTTATTGAGCTTGTGGCCGAGACGGATGTCCCAAAATTAAAAGAAATTGAAAAAATACTTGATGAAGAGCCGGTGATTATTCCCTCGATTTTAAAGCTTTCCAAATGGATGTCTGAATATTACCTTTGTTCATTGGGGGATGTTTTAAAGTCCGCGTTTCCATCCGCGCTGAAAAAACCGAAACGAAAACAAAAACTTCTAATAGAAAAAAATAAAGAAGAAAAGGATTTGACCCTTACGGATGAACAAAATAAAGCCTTTAATCTTATTAAAAATGATCTGGACGCCGGAAAGTTCGGGATTTTTCTTTTGTTCGGTGTTACCGGCAGCGGAAAAACAGAGGTTTATATACGCGCGGCGCGGCACGCGCTGGAGAGAAATAAGCAGGCTTTGATTCTTGTGCCTGAGATTGGAATCACCCCGCAGATTGTTGAACGTTTTAAACAGAGGTTCGATAATGAGGTTGCGGTCATTCACAGCAGACTGAAAGCGACAGAGCGTTATATTGAATTTGAAAGGATATTAAAGGGAGAGGTCAATATTGTAATCGGCGTCCGCTCGGCAATATTTGCGCCGCTTAAAAATTTGGGGATAATAATAGTCGACGAAGAACATGACCCGTCTTACAAACAGACGGAAACCCCGAAATATAACGCCCGCGATGTCGCGCTTATGCGGGCTAAACTTGAAAACGCGGTTTGTGTTTTAGGTTCGGCAACGCCGTCCATGGAATCGTATCATAAGGCGGAAAAAGGCGATTATAAACTTTTACCGCTCACTGAAAGAATAGAAAAGAGGGCGCTTCCAAAAGTGGAGATTGTTGATTTACGGGAGGAATTTGTCAAAAAAGGGAAATCGGAGATTTTTTCGGATGTTCTGAAAGGAGCGATTTCATCCCGTTTAGAGAAAAAAGAACAGGTGATTTTATTTATAAACAGGAGGGGATTTTCGAATTTTGTGCTATGCCGCGAATGCGGCGAAGTTTTGACCTGCCGGAATTGCGACGTTTCGCTTACTTTTTACAAGAATAAAAACATAGGCAAGTGCCATTACTGCGGCTACCAGAAAAGAATACCGGAATCCTGCCCAAAATGCGAAGGCAGTCATCTTCAAAATTTTGGCTTCGGGACAGAACAGGTGGAGGCTGAATTAAAAACCTGTTTTCCCGGCGCAAAAATTAAACGGATGGATTTGGAATCCACAAGAAGCAGGGAATCCTTTGAAGATATATACAGGGCGTTTCAAAAACGTGAAATTGATATTCTTGTAGGGACGCAGATGGTTACAAAAGGTTTTGATTTTGTAAACGTTACGCTTGTCGGAGTTATATCCGCTGATACTAATTTAAACCTGCCGGATTTCCGTGCCAGCGAGCGGACTTTCCAGCTTTTAACGCAGGTCGCGGGCAGGGCGGGACGGGGTGAACTGCCGGGTGAGGTGATTGTCCAGACGTATCTTCCCGAACATTACGCCATCCTATCGAGCAGGGAACATGATTTCAGCCGTTTTTTTGCCGAGGAGGCTTCTTTTCGCAAAAACCTTAATTATCCGCCGTTTTGCTCTATCATCAATATTTTTATTAAAGGCCCTAAAGAGGAAAATGTCAGGGATGCCTCGCAAAAACTGGTGCGGTCACTTTTACGGGAAAAATCCAGGGCGAAAAACAGGCTTATAATTTTAGGCCCGGCGGAGGCATCGATTGCAAAAATAAAATCTCAATTCAGGTGGCAGATTATTCTTAAATGTGAATCAAGGCCGTTTATGAAAAAAGTTCTGGCAGGTGTGATAGAAAAAGAAGAGCTTCCTAAAAATGTATCTATTCATTTCGATATAGACCCGCAGGGGATAATGTAGAAAAAATTATGAAAAAATTGTATAAACTACGGCCAGAATAATAAATACCAATCCGACAAGCGCCATCATTGGCATATACTATCTCCTTTTCTTCAATTTTTAAAAACAAAATTTTCTAACTACCCAGTATATAATTATCCTATAAAAAACCGGTTTTGTCAATAAAAATATCAAATTAATTTATAAATTTTTCTATCCGTTTAAGGCAGGTGTCTTTTGATAAAAGCGGGATTATCTGGACAAGTTCAGGCCCGTGCAAATCACCGGTCAATGCGCAGCGGAGAGGCATGTAGAGGTCTTTGCCTTTTACACCTGTTTCTTTCTGGATTTCCTTCGCCGTTTTTTGAACATCTTCAACTGTTATTTTTTCAAGTTTCTTTAATTTTCCATGCCACCACGGCAATACTTTTTTTGAATTTTCGGTTTCAAGCAGTTCATTTGCCTCTGTTTTATAAATTATAGGTTTGTCAAAAAATATCAGGGCGTGTGATGGTATTTCAGAAAAATGAGAAACATAATTTTTCAGGACATCGATTACTTTACAGAGCCAATCCCGTTGGATTTCCGATTTGTCCCTGATCAATCCGGCATGGACAAGAAAAGGTATGGCATTTTCAGCGAGCTTATTGACGTCCGTTCGCACCATATGCGAATTTGAAATCCAGTTCAATTTCTGGAGGTCGAAAACCGCGGGGCTCCCTGAAACACGGTCGATGCTGAACTGTTTTACAAGTTCCTCCATTGAAAGGATTTCTTCTATTTTCCCGTCTTTTTCTTTTGGCGCCCATCCGAGTAACGCAAGGTAATTAATCAGTGCTTCAGGCGGGTAACCTTCAGCCATATATTCGGAAACCGAGGTATGGCTGTCGCGTTTACTGAGTTTCTGGCGGTCTTTCCCGAGTATCAGGGAAAGATGCCCGAATAAAGGCGCGGGAAAGTTTAACGCGCTATAAATCATTAGTTGCCTCCGGGTGTTGGACAGATGCTCTTCCCCCCTAAGGACATGTGTTATTTCCATCAAATGATCGTCTATAACGACCGCGTAATTATATGTGGGAAGGCCCTGTGAGCGGATGATTATGAAATCGCCGACCATCTCGCCTTTCAGGTTCACTTCCTCGCGTATCAGATCCTTTATGATTATATCATCATGGTGAACTATGAACCTGATCGCGGGAGCGCGCCCTTCTTTAATAAAACTATTTTTCTCGTCTTCAGTAAGAAACCTGCACCTGCCGTCATACTGCGGTATTTTCCCCTCTTTCAGCGCCTGTTCTTTCTTGTCCGCCAACTCTTCATCCGTGCAGTAACAATAATAGGCCTTGTTTTCTTCGATAAGCCTGAGGGCGTATTTATTATAAATATCCAGGCGTTCAGACTGCCTGTAGGGTGCGTGCGGCCCTCCGATATCCGGGCCTTCGTCCCAGTTGAGATTTAGCCATTTTAAGTCTTCAAGCAGGGTTGTTTCAGACTCTTTGGTTGAACGTGCCGCATCGGTATCTTCAATCCTGAGTATGAATGTGCCGCCCTGGCTCCTCGCGAAAAGCCAGTTATAAAGGGCAGTCCGGACGCCGCCGACATGAAGATGCCCTGTCGGGCTTGGCGCGAACCGGACTCTTATTTTATTATCGGACATAGCACAGATAATACCATATTTTTTGATAAGTTCAATATGTTTTCTGTTTCGATTTAAGTTTTTCATTTAACGGTTCACGAATAACACGAACAATAAGATTTGCTTTATTTATTAAAAAATAGGATAATATAAAAAATGCCGGCTGACTTGAAATTAAAAGTTAAACCAGAGGATTTTACCGTGGAAGAATTGGCATCGCTGCCCTTTAAAGATAGCGGCCAATATTCGGTTTTCCGTCTAACAAAAAAAGGATGGAACACGGTTGAGCTTTTGAGGAAAATATCAAGGGATTTAAAAATTCCCTATAAAAATTTTTCATACGGCGGGAGAAAAGACAGGCACGCTTTAACCTCGCAATATATTACCATAAAAAATTGCGATAAGATTGCGTTAAAAGAAGACAATTATTCACTGGAATTTGAGGGGTTTACGGCCCGGCCGATGGGGCCGGATATGATAGAGGGAAATAAATTTGAGGTTGCGGTAAGAAAGTTAAACGGAGAAGAGATAAAGAGCGCGGAAAAGGAGATACTGAAAGTTACAAAATACGGGTATCCGAATTATTTTGACGACCAGAGATTCGGCAGTTTTGATAAAGATCAGGGTTTTATCGCGGAAAAAATTCTGAAAAAGCATTATAACGGAGCGTTAAAAATATATCTGACCAGTATTTATTCCGGAGACAAAAAAGATGAAAAGGAAAGAAAGCAATTCCTTTTTGAAAATTGGAAAAACTGGGAAATATGTTTAAATAATGCGAAAACGGATTTTGAAGAAACCGCGTTTGAATCATTATTAAAAACAGCGAAAGGTTTTTTGCCGTTAATAAAGCTTATACCGGGTGAAGAAATGTCGATGTTTATTTCCGCGTACCAGTCTCATCTCTGGAATGAACTTGCCGGGGAAATAATATCGCAGAAAACCGGGCAATTTTCAATCTATAAAGGGGCGGTTTCCGATTATATTTTTTACGGCAGTTTGGAAGAAAAAGATTTTAAATACCTGGAAGAATTATACCTCCCCGCGCCTGACAGCAGGGTAAAGATGCCCGATGAATTGTCCCTGTCTGTTTATAACGGTATTTTAGAGGATAACGGGCTGAAACCTTCTGTTTTCGGTAAGATGAAGATTAGTCAGGCGTTTTTCAAGTCATTTAAAAGAAAGGCGATAATCATTCCAGGAAAGTTTTCATTTACGGTTTTAGACGATGAAATATACAAGGGAAAACAAAAGCTGGTTTTAAAATTTACCCTCCCGCGGGGAAGTTACGGGACAATGCTTATTAAAAGATTGTTCAGTGTAGTTAAGGCAAAAATATGAGTTTTGATTTAAATGGGAAAAATAATATTTCTTTTTCTAGTATTTTAAAAAAACATTTTGCCGGCAATAAGTTAAACAGCGATAATAGGTTGGTAGAAAGGTTGGTTGTAAAATTGGCCGAAAGCCAGAGGAAAATACTCGAATTTGTAAGGATGGAGCCATATATTACGATAAAAGAACTTTCACAAAAAATAGGCATAAGCACGACCGCGGTGGATAAAAACATTGTTTTGTTGAAAAAAAAGGGTATGCTTAAACGTATAGGGCCGGATAAGGGAGGCCGGTGGGCTGAGACAAAGAGGAAAAAGGGATAAAAAAATATAAAAAGTAGAAAAAATGTTAATTGAAAAAATCAATAGCGATTTGGTTGAGTCAATGAAGGCAAAGAACGTTATCAGGACGGAAACCCTGCGTATGGTGAAATCCGCCCTGAATTACCTTAAAATTGAGAAAAAGAAAGAAACGCTCACTGATGAAGACGTCCTTGCGGTAATATCAAAACAGGTAAAACAACGCAAGGAATCCATTGAAAGTTTTGAAAAAGGGGGACGGGCGGAACTGGCAGATAAAGAAAAAAAGGAGCTGGCTGTGCTGGAAGGTTACCTGCCTAAACAATTAAGTAATGAGGAAATAAGAAAGATGGTCATAGAAACAATTAAAGAAACAAATGCGGCCGGTAAAAAAGATTTCGGAAAGGTCATGAAAGCGCTTTCCGCGAAGCTGAAAAACCAGGCAGACGGGAAAATGGTAAGTCAGATAGCCGGGGAAGAATTAAACAAAATAGAAAACGCTGGAAAATAACAAGGGGTCATGACCCCTTGTTTTACCGGAAAAACATGGATTATGCGGATATTAATTATTAACAGAGGATCTTCAACTCTCAAGTTTACCCTGTTTGATATGTATGACGCGGGGGCACGGCCTGCCGTTCCCTTATTATATGGAAATATTGACAGGTTAGGTTCAGCTTCGGCGCCCTTTCGTATAAAAGACAGCAAAGGCAAAAACATATTAAATCAAATCCTGAAAAATAAAAATTCCATCCAAACCATTAGGTTCTTCCTGGATTGGATGAAAAAATATTTTTCAGGCAAAAATCCGGCCGCTGTCGGGCACAGGATCGTGCATGGAGGAGCGAAACTTAATAAACCCTGTATCATCACGCCTGAAATTATTGATTATTTGAACAATTTGGCCTATTTCGCGACTGAGCATTTGCCTGTGGAAATAGAAGTTGTCAACGAAATTAAGAAAACATTCCCCGGTGTCCCGCAAATAGCGTGTTTTGATACCGCCTTTCATTATAATAAACCTGGTATTGCGAAACTAACGCCTTTGCCGAGGTACCTCTCAAAAGAGGGTGTTATCCGGTATGGCTTTCACGGATTATCTTATGAATACATTATAAGTGAATTGGGAAATACTGCCGGAACAGAAACCGCGAATGGCCGTATAATTATAGCTCATCTTGGAAACGGCTCGAGCATGTCCGCGGTTAAAAACGGCAAATGCGTTGAAACAACCATGGGTTTTACGCCTACGGGGGGGCTTATGATGGGGACCCGGTGCGGCGATATCGACCCCGGTTTTATATTTTATCTCCTTGAACAGAAAAAAATGCCGGTTTCCGAGGTTAAAAATATTTTAACTAAAAAATCCGGGCTTCTGGGCGTGTCGGAAATAAGTTCAGACATGGAAACTCTTTTGAAAACCGGAAAAAATAATCCTTTTGCCGGAGAGGCTATAGATCTTTATTGTTACACCGCGAAAAAATTCATCGGCGCGCTGGCTTCAACTCTTGGAGGGCTGGATACGCTGGTTTTTACGGCGGGAATAGGCGAGAACGCGCCTTCAATACGCGAAAGAATATGTGAAAATATGGAATATCTGGGGATTAACATTGACCCTGGAAAAAATAATAACAATGAGGCTGTTATATCTAAAAGAAAGAGTCATGTTACGGTTCGTGTTATGAAAACCAATGAAGCTCTGATGATAGCGAGGCATACGAAGAATGTGCTGACAAATAAGTAAAGTTTATTTTTTTATGATATAATAAACAGTGTAGATATAAAAAGTATTTTACAGAAAGGAGGAGGAGTTTATGTGGCAGCTTAAACAAATGGAAAGGCTTTATGAAGTTGAACCAAAGATAGTCAACAAGGCGCTTGATGAATTGTTTAAAGTGGATTTGGCTTTGCGTGAAAAGATTGTTATAGGCGCGTATATCGATGGTGATATAAATTTTGGCAAGACTGCTGAATTATTGGATATTCATCCTGTAAAATTAAGAGGGCTATTTTTATCAAAAGGAATTCCCGTAAAAATTGGTGCTGAGTCAAAAGAAGACCTTATTGCTGAAGGAATAGCGGCGAAGGGAATACGGGAAAGCAGGAAATGATTCTTATTGATAATACAGTTTTATCCAATTTTGCGTTAGCTGAAGAAATGCAACTTCTTGAAAATTATTGCAAAGGAAAAGGAGCTACTTCAAAAGAAGTTCTTGCTGAATTTGAAAGAGGCGTAAACGAAGGAATATTTAGACGTTTTCGCTTATCATCTTTTGTGCTTAAGGTTCTAATTTTACTTTATATTCCATTTTACGTAAACTGTTTTTCTGAAGATTTATTACTTCCAGACACCTGATCCAGCCGTCCAAATTTTATTTATTTCACTTTCCTTTTTAACTGAAATTACTATCGGTTCCAAAAACACAGTGATTTTCTCCATTATTTCATTAAAATTTTTGTTTACACCTTCAAGCCGTAATTTACGGAGGAAAGCAATCCATTGTTTCTGCTTTTCTTTGTCTCTGTGAAATTCTTCTTTGAAAATTAGAATATTTTCAGGTAGAGGAGTTTTTCTTTTATGGAAAGTAGATTCAATTGCCTTTTTAAGTTTATTGCTTTGAAAATTATGGGAAACAGAAAGAGTATAGACATCATAGAAATCTTTCATCCGGATGTTAACCATTGCCAGCTTGATCATGGCCTCGAATTTCTCAGAGATAACGCTTTCAATCGAATAAGTCTTCATCTTCGGCGGATTATCATCCAATAGCAATACAGGAAACTCCATTTCCATAGCATGTGGAATAATTATATCTCCAAAACCAATATCCATTTGTAATCTTTTTCTTGCCTGGCCGAGTATTGCATCTACTTTAAGCCGTATCCCCTCATAATCAGCATCTTCTTTTATTAGTTCTGAAGTAATTGAAGAAGAAATAAATTCAACACCGTCATCGCAAGGTATCGAAACAATGTTTCTCCATATATGTTCAAGTTCAACAGGGTCATTTTTTATTTCTTTTGCCAGAAAATCAATATCTTTAGTTGGACGGCATCTCGGCATATCTAAACAGAGTAAAAGCAATCCGCCTTTTAAGACAAAACGGCTGGAAAATTCGGAAATTGCAAGGCGATAGAGAAACCTTTCCTGAAAATATCGCAATAGAATAGCATCAAAATCTACCTTTTCAATTCTTGCAATATTCATTAGTTTTGCCCGTATGGAGGCAGATTTATTTTTAATTTCTTTTTTCACGTTTTTTTCTATATCATAGCATTAAGCCAGGTCTGCATCAGCGGTTTAACACGGCATATTTCGGCATATTTGAGCAGTTTTTCGAGATTGCGATTCTTGCGCTTGAGATATTCTGACAGCCCTTCTTTAGCCATATCAAGCCCCAGTTTATTTCGGTATCGAAAACAATCACATATAATTTTTTCCGGGCAATAAATACGAATTTTGTTATCATTGATCTTTATTTCATTAATACCTGCTTCAAACTGTTTTTTTGAGAAAAAATAAAATTCTACAGGCGGATACTCGATTTTCGGCCTTCTAAAACCACGGCAAACGGCCATTGATATAATTGAAGGATTGAAAGTAGTCAGTTCATAATAAGATAGAGCAGAAAGAAGACATATAACTCCGTCCGGAACAGCACGGGCAAGATCGATAAAACTCTGGTTAGAAATAAGAGGAATTTCAGATAGCCGGTAGAGCCCGCTTTTTACCCGCATTATCCGCCCTTCATCCTTCATCCTTTTTATATCACGGCGGTGAATTCCCGCGTCCAGAATATCTTTTGTTTTGGAAAACCCATTTTGTTTATTAAATATTTTATAAAATCTATCATATTTATTATTCATAAAACCTCTCTGGACAAATATGTATACATATTATAATAAATGTAAACGTATTTGTCCAGCAGATTTAAGAGGTAAAATCTCTTGCTTTAAATGTCAAAAAATACTAATATAACAATATTGGGCGATTCATGAATCGCCCCTACAAATATTATGGAGGCCAATCCTATGGGAACATTATCAAAAGACGAACTAAGAAAAATCAATATGTACTGGCAGGCGGCCAATTATCTTTCGGTCGGGCAGATCTATTTATTGGATAATCCATTACTTAAAAAACCTTTAACAATTGAACATATTAAGCCGCGGCTTCTTGGGCACTGGGGAACGACTCCGGGGCTTAATTTCATTTACGCGCATTTGAACAGGATAATAAAAAAACGCGATTTAAATATTATTTATATTACCGGCCCGGGCCACGGCGGGCCGGGGCTTGTGGCAAATACTTATCTCGAGGGGACATACAGCGGGATTTACCCGGATATTTCACAGGATGAAGAAGGCATGAAAAAGCTCTTTAAACAGTTTTCTTTCCCGGGCGGGGTCCCAAGCCATACGGGGCCGGAAACCCCGGGTTCAATCCATGAAGGCGGGGAACTGGGATATTCAATTTCTCACGCGTTTGGCGCTGTTTTTGATAACCCGGATTTAACAGCGGTCTGTGTGGTAGGTGACGGCGAAGCTGAAACAGGACCCCTGGCCGCGGCATGGCATTCAAATAAATTTTTAAATCCTGTTTCCGACGGGGCGGTTTTGCCTATCCTTCATCTTAACGGGTATAAAATCGCAAATCCGACAATACTTTCCAGGATAAGCGGTGAAGAGCTTGAATGTCTTTTCAGGGGTTATGGTTATCATCCTTATTTTGTTGAAGGTGATAAACCTGAGGCCATGCATCAATTAATGGCGGAAACTCTCGAGAAAATTTTTGATGAAATAAAATCCATCCGTGATGAAGCGGGGAAAAAAGGTTTGTGTAAACG
This sequence comes from bacterium, assembly GCA_040754625.1. Taxonomy (NCBI): domain Bacteria; species bacterium. The sequence continues at coordinate 23,234 of JBFMCF010000133.1, forward strand.
GCCGTTATGGCCAATGATTATACTGCGAACACCGAAAGGATGGACAGGGCCCAAAGAAGTTGACGGATTAAAGACCGAGGGTTCATGGCGTTCTCACCAGGTGCCGATGTCTGAAATGGATTCAAAACCGGAGCATATAAAGATATTGGAAAACTGGATGAAAAGTTATGAGCCTGAGAGGCTTTTTGACAAAAATGGGAAATTAATCGATGAATTAGCGGAATTATCCCCGGGAGGGAACCGCCGTATGGGTGCGAACCCGCATACTAACGGCGGGTTGCTTTTAAAGGATTTAAAAATGCCGGATTTCAGGGAATACGCTGTTCCGGTTCCGGGACCCGGGAAAACTATTATTTCAGCCACACACATAATGGGATTGTTTTTGAGGGATATTATGAAACTTAATCTGGAAAATCGCAATTTCAGGGTAATAGGGCCTGATGAAACAGAATCGAACCGGTTAGGCGCGCTTTTTGAAGTAACTGACAGGACATGGATGGGGAATACTGTTTCTGAAGATGATCATCTTTCAACGAATGGCAGGGTAATGGAGATATTAAGCGAACATACCTGCCAGGGATGGCTGGAGGGATACCTGCTTACAGGCAGGCACGGATTTTTTTCATGTTATGAGGCCTTTATCCATATCGTTGATTCAATGTTTAACCAATACGCGAAGTGGCTTAAAGTGACAAGAAAAGAAATACCGTGGCGAAGGCCCATAGCCTCCTTGAATTATTTATTGACGTCTCATGTCTGGAGGCAGGACCATAATGGGTTCAGCCACCAGGACCCGGGTTTTATAGACCATGTGGTGAACAAAAAAGCTGATATTATAAGAATTTATTTTCCTCCGGATGCCAATTGCCTTCTTTCCGTGACAAGTCATTGTTTACAAAGCCGGAATTATGTAAATGTTATTGTGGCGGGAAAACATCCCCAGCCCCAGTGGCTTAATATGGACGCCGCGGTGAAACACTGCTCTTACGGGATAGGGATATGGGACTGGGCAAGCAGTGATTACGGCGCTGAACCCGATGTGGTAATGGCCTGCGCCGGTGATGTCCCGGCCATCGAAACTCTGGCCGCGGTGGATATCTTAAGAAATCTCGCGCCGGATTTGAGGGTCCGGGTGATTAACGTGGTTGATCTGATGACACTCCAGGATAAAGACGAGCACCCGCACGGTCTTTCACATAAAGAGTTTGACATTTTATTTACTTTGGACAAACCGGTAATATTCGCGTATCATGGCTATCCCTGGCTGATTCACCGGTTAACATACAGACGTGCCAACCATAAAAACCTCCATGTCCGGGGTTATAAGGAAGAAGGGACTACGACCACTCCTTTCGATATGCTGGTGCTTAATGAAATGGACCGTTTTCATCTTGTAATGGATGTTTTTGACCGTGTCCAGAAACTTGAATATTCAGCCGCGCACATCAAACAGCTTATGCGCAATAAACTGGTTGAGCACAAAGAATATATTACGGAATACGGTCAGGATATGCCTGAAATACGGGATTGGACGTGGAAAAACCAAAAATAACGTGATCCGTGATTCGTGGCTCGTGATCCGTAGTAAGGAACACAAATAACGAACCACGAAAAACGGACAACGGATAACGATTCACGATAAACGGCCCATCAATTAATTTGTTGCAGCCGTAATTATAAAATAAACAAGGAGAACCAGCGTATGGCAGACACTGAACAGAGGCTGCGGGACATTAATGAGGTTTCAATAGCGATCGACACATGGGACGATGTTTTTTCCGATTTTGACCCGAGGCCTTTAAATGAACGGGAGCTGTCCGAGGATTTTATCTCTGAACTCAAAAAACGGTACAGGGAAACGCAGACCGGAAATATCATTATCTCAATCTATGAACCGGTCTCTTTAAAAGACAGCAACGCGGAAAAAATGGTCGTGCACAGGATAAAAAGATTTTTTAAACATCAATACCTGCAGGGGCTGAAAGATATCGGGCGCATAAGGATGAGGGGAGGTATCTTTGTTTTTTTAGGTATTTCTTCCTTGACAATTTTGACTTTGGTAACACATTATAATATTTTGCTCACGAAACTTGCGAATGAAATACTTGGTATCGCCCTGATGCCCCTGGGCTGGTTCGGGATATGGGAAGGTTTTTCCAAGCTTGTGGACACATCCCCGAAGGTTTTCCAGGACAATGAGCTTTTTGACAAGCTCTCAAAAGCCGAGTTCCGTTTCATATACCTTGAAAACGGTACAGTCAAAGAAGAAAATAAAATTACGGAGAAAGTAGAAAAAATTTAATATAATTCTTTCAGCCGTTCCTTGATGTCTTTATTCAGCAGATATTCGTCGAATGTTGTGTCCGCCCGGTCGATAAAACCTTTCGGCGTGAGCTCGATTACGCGGTTTGCGACGGTCTGCACCAATTGATGGTCGTGCGATGAAAAAAGAAGGGTGCCTTTGAACCTTTCAAGTCCTTTATTTAAAGACGCGATTGATTCCAAATCAAGATGGTTGTTCGGTTCATCCATGATCATCACGTTGGGCTGAGAAATCATCATGCGGGCGAGCATGCACCGGACTTTTTCGCCGCCCGATAGAACCTTGACACGCTTTAAAGCCTCATCGCCGGAGAAAAGCATCCGTCCCAGGAACCCGCGTATAAAACTTTCATCAGTGCTTTTTGTAAATTGGCGGAGCCAGTCGATAATATTTAAATCCATGCTGAAATATTTTGTGTTGTCCTTGGGGTAATACGCGTGTTTTGTGGAAACCCCCCATTTAAAACTGCCGCTGTCCGGATTGATTTCACCCGCCAGTATCTGGAACAGAGTGGTTTTTACAAGGTCATTGGGGCCGACAAAGGCGATCTTATCTCCCTTGTTGACTTTGAGCCTGAAATCCCTGAACATAACCTGCCCGTCGATTGATTTGGATAAATTCTCAATATCTAAAATATTATTTCCCGCCTCCCGTTCCTGTTCAAAATTAATGTATGGGTATTTTCTTGAAGAAGGGCTGATGTCTTCGATAGTGAGTTTCTCCAGAACTTTCTTGCGGCTGGTTGCCTGTCTCGATTTAGACGCGTTCGCGCTGAACCTGGATATAAAATCTGAAAGTTCCTTCCGTTTTTCTTCGATCTTTTTATTAGCTTCACCGCGCTGTTTTAACGCCAATTGTGATGATTCAAACCAGAAATCAAAATTGCCGGTGTAAAGTTTAATCTTCCCGAAATCGATGTCCACGATATGAGTGCATACTTTATTCAAAAAATGGCGGTCATGCGAGACCACGATAGCGGTATTTTCAAAATTGCACAAAAATTCCTCAAGCCACATGGCGGTTTCAATATCAAGATTGTTTGTTGGTTCGTCAAGCAGTAATACATCCGGGTTTCCGAATAACGCCTGCGCCAAAAGGACACGCACCTTTTGCCCCGCCTCAAGCTGTTTCATCTGCATCGTGTGAAGTTCCACGGGGATATCAAGTTCACTTAGAAGTTTTGCCGCGTCGGATTCCGCTGTCCAGCCTCCCTGTTCATTAAATTCGTCTTCCAGTTCTGAAGCGCGGAAGCCGTCCGCATCTGAAAAATCCGGTTTAGCATATATCGCGTCTTTTTCTGTCATAATGTCATAAAGCCTTTTATGGCCCATGATTACTGTTGTTAAAACCGTGTATTCATCAAACGCGAACTGGTCCTGTTTTAAGCAAGATAATCGTTTGCCGGGGGGCAGAACGACATCTCCCGATGTGGAATCAATTTCACCGGACAGGATCTTTAAAAAAGTTGATTTACCCGAACCGTTTGCCCCGATAAGCCCGTAACAATTGCCGGGAGTAAAAATAATATTCACGTCTGAAAATAATTTACGCTGGCCGTAATGCAGAGATACTTTATTTACTGAAATCATTTGTTTATGCCTTTCTGTTATGATAAAAGCAAATATTATATACTATTTTAATGTTTTGTAAAGTAAAATGTGATTTAATTCTGTAAAAAAAGAGGGCTGGATTAAATAATATTCTGAAAACAAGTGCGGCTAACGTTCATTATGTTATTCAAAACCAAATTTATTAACTATTCTTCTATCTTCTTTTGTCTGCCTGCGGTCTTCACTATTAATCCTTCTTTCAATCTCATCTTTTTTTCTTGCTTCTATTCTCTGCCTTCTGTCATATTTCAAAAGCCTTCTTTCCCGCCTGGTTTTTCTCCTGTTAATTTTTCTTTGAAATTTCAGCCAGTCGTTTCTTTCTTTTTCCTTCATTTGCCGCCTCTATTTTCGATATTCACATCTAAAAAGACATATATATTATAGCATATTATTTTTTTATCCCAAAAAAAATTTGTTTTTTAACTTGACAAATAAAAGCTTTGTAGTATAATGTTTCCATTGTGGTAAAATATGTAAGGTTAATTTAAACCGTTAGGTAAGAAATATATTTACCAAACGGTTTTTTTATTTATTACTGTTTTTGCCGCAAATTTATTAAGGAAGGAGGTATTACAAGTGGTAAAAGGAAAAGTAAAATGGTTTTCAAGCCAAAAAGGTTATGGTTTTATTACTCCGGAATCAGGAAGTGATGTATTCGTGCATCACAGCGTAATTCAGGGTGATGGCTATAAGACTCTCGAAGAGGGTCAGGAAGTAGAGTTGGAAATTGAAAAAGGGCCTAAAGGCAATCAGGCTACAAAAGTAGTAAAACTCTAATTTGAAAAATAGAAGGCTCAGATTTATTGTAAAGTTAACAACTTGCGGTATTTCTGGGCCTTATTTTTTGTTAAAAAACACTTGACAACAAATTTAATTTCGATACAATACTACTAAGTATATAGAATTAGTATGGTTTATAGGTTTTAGGATGAAAATTTCAAAAAAAGGCGAATACGCTATAAGGGCATTAATAAACCTCGCGTTAAATTATGAAAAAGGCGTCATTCAAATACATGATATCGCGAAAAAAGAAGATATCCCTATAAAATTTTTGGAGCAGATTTTGCTTAATCTTAAAAATGCCGGTTTTTTGCAGAGTAAGAGAGGGATAAGCGGAGGATATTTTTTGGCCAGGCCGCCGGATATAATTAAATTAGGCGAAATAATTCGTTTAATTGACGGGCCGCTTGCTCCTTTGGCTTGTGTCAGCAGTTCGGCGCATGTCCAGTGCGAGAAAGAAGCCTCATGCGGATTAAGGAGCGTTATGTTTGACGTAAAAAACGCCGTTTCGGAAATATTGGATCATATAACTTTGACTGATGTTTGTAAAAGAATAAAAGGTATCGCCGATCGAAGAGTCGAGACATTAATGTATAACATATAAAATTTTTTGCGTAAAGGTCTGCTGAATAAACAGGCCATGTTAATCAATATTTAAAAGATGCCGCGAAAAAGTGTACCGCTATGAAATAAAAAGACTCACAGGAAATGATTGAGAAATAATTGTTCAAAAACAGGGATGAAATTTTATTGTGTAATATTTTATTTGTTCTGGGTGAATGCAGGATTTATATTGAAAATAGCCTTTTGGCGGATTTTTTTAGGAATGCGGATATCAAGCATTTTCTCCCAGAAATTCAGAACCCTGTCAAACCAAAGGCCTCTGCGGGGATGGCTGACAACCTCTTTAATATCCTTTTCAGTATAAACCGAATATAGCCATTTTATCCTTTTTTCATCACCGTAATTTAATACTTGCGTGATAATTAATTCTTTGTCTTCCTGGGTGCCTAATTTTTTTATATTGTATGACCAAAGACATGGCGCGATAAATTCAGGGATGTTTTGCTTAGTTTTCATTCTGTGCCCATTGAGCTTTTAGCTTATTAACTTCTTGTAAAAAATATTTTTTTACATCCTCCCATTCGATAGGGGCAATCATTTCTATTTCTCTTTTTTGTTTTTTATCATCTTCGGCATCTTTAAAATAAACCAATGCCTGACAGGCAAGATATTTATTAAAACCGGCATATTTTTTATTTGTCAGATTCATAATTTTCCCAAGCCCAAAGATTTGCGATAAAAAATATAGATCAATGAAATCTCTTTTTACTCCGCGCTGGATAATCGCAATTAATTTCATTGCAGCAATATCTTCCAAAGAGGCCAATTGTAATTCGTCACTAATTATAAATGGTTTAAGCAATGGATATTTATAAGTAAAAAGGCTTATTGAGATATTATCAATTTCAATAATTAAGGTATTTTCTGTTATAGTGTCAACCAGTAATTTTTTTGAATTTTGGGATTGAAATAACTGGTGGATTTTTTGCGAGTCAAAATCATTTTCACTATAAAAATCAAAATCTACTGATGTTCGGTGTTTTATCTGCAATGCCAGCGCCGTCCCGCCCGCAAGATAGAATCCGGCGTCTTTTAAAAATTTTAGTTTTGGCAATAAATCAATTCTCTTTTTATCTAAAATTTCCCAATGAAGTTTAAGTTTTTTTTGCGCCATAACATGGATATTATACCATAATTTCCCTGCTACGAAATAATAAAATCTATCTTAAATTTATTTTTAAAAAACACTTGACAAATATTTTTGCTATGATATACTATACTATGTTGATAGAGAAAGTAGAGAATAAATGAATTTAAAACGCAAGCAAAATATTGTAAATGACGCGATATTAAAAGATATCATTGAAAAATTAGATAGACTTAAATACGGGTGTGTCCAGATAACAGTCCATAACGGAAAGATCATCCAGATAGATAAAACCGAAAAAACCAGGTTTGATGAAGTCTGGTATGTTGAGATAATGTCAAAATAGGTATGAAAGGAATGAAAGTTTTGAAACGGGGTAAATTTTAGATTTCTCCCTTTAGAAAAGGGAGATTAAGAGGGATTTGAGAGAATTGGCAAGTGTATTTAACACGATAA
>JBFMCF010000134.1 GCA_040754625.1 bacterium
ATCGTGTTAAATACACTTGCCAATTCTCTCAAATCCCTCTTAATCTCCCTTTTCTAAAGGGAGAAATCTAAAATTTACCCCGTTTCAAAACTTTCATTCCTTTCATACCTATTTTGACATTATCAAAAATTATTCTGTTATTTATATATCCCAGAATTTTTATTTCATCCATATTTTTTTGGAACTGATGCAGTATAATAATAAGAGGGGATTTAAATATGAAAATTGCTGTATTCGGAGATGTCCACGGAAACATAGAGGCGTTAAAAACAGCCTATGATGCTGTAACTCCTCTTAAAATGGATAAGATATATCATCTCGGCGACCTTGGAGGTTACGCGCCGTTTGTAAATGAGGTTGTGGATTTTCTTATCGAGCATAAAATTGAAGGCGTGCAGGGAAACTATGATTTCAACGTTGCCAATGACAGCGAACACTGCGGGTGTAAATATGAGGATGCCATTCAAGCCGGTTTCGCGCAGGAATCGTTTGAGTGGACAAAGAAACATGCCTCTCTCAAAAGCAAAGAATACATGAAAAACCTGCCGACCGATATTTCTTTCTCCGCTCACGGGAAAAGAGTGAAACTCTTTCACGCCCCACCCATAAAAATAACCTTTATCTGGTATGAAGAAAGGCCCGATAAATTTTTTCTTGAAATGGCCGGAAAAACAGATGCCGATTTGTTGATTTACGGGCATACCCATAAGCCTTACAGAAAGGATATACAGGGAAGGGTTTTCATAAACGCCGGAAGCGTCGGCAAACCAAAAAATGGAAACCCGAGGGCCTGCCCTTGTATTTTGCGGATAGGCTCAAGGAAGCGAGATGAATGGATTTTCAATCTTTAATCCTTTAATTACCTGCCCTTCTTTTAAATCTTCGCTGTATAGTATACTACATTTAGCTTTCAGGGCGGACGCGATAATTAAGGAATCATAGAAACTATACCCTGTTTCATATTTTATGTCTAACGCTTCATTATATAATTCCATTGTTGAAAACACTTCACAGATTGGATTTAAAAACTTATTTAAATATTCTTTACAATCGTTTATTTTAAGTGGAACCTTGAATTTATTTAACGCTACATTACAAAATTCTTGAATTACCTGATAACTTACAATACCTTTATTTTGATTTATTGCTTCTGAGATAAGTTTTTTTGCGGCCTTCTGTTTAAAAGGATTTTCATTATCAAACGAGTATACGACTATATTCGTATCAATGAAATACTTACCTTTCATTCATCTCTTCCCTTGTAAATTTTTTGCCGGATTTCACATAATTTACTTTATCCATAAATTTATCGTAATCATGGGATATGGTTAAGCTGCCGATATAATTTTTAATCCATCTCCTGAACAATTCATTCAAAGTTGTGTTTTCATTGTTTGCTTTATTCCTTGCTTTTTTGATTAAAATATCCTCGGCGCTTAAAGTTATATTTTTCAGCATATTTCCCCTCCTTACACTACATAAGCATACACAATTACAGTGTGCGTGTCAATATAATTTTTTTAGCCATACTGCTTTTTATTATTCTTAAATAATGTTCGGCAATCGCGAAATTTTCACCCGACCTGAATTCTTCAATGGACAATTCTTTGATATTGTTCAGTTTGGCCAGGTCATTTTGAATCTCATCTATTTTCCCCAGTATTGTATTTTTGCTTAATGGAATATTTTTCATCAAATCCTCGCTAAAACCATTTTATCGAATTCTTTCGCGACGGGTTCAAAATCGCTGTGAAGCAGCATTATTTTTTCTTCATAAGACGCTCTGAATTCTGGAGAAATCTCATATGCCACCTTGCCGTATTTAATGGCGTTAAATTGAAGCGACAGAGGTGCGGATTGTAAAAAAACAATGTCAATTTCAGCTTTCTGTTTCCTGTTCGCTGTTGTGAAAATAACGAATATAGTTTTTCGAAAATCAGCAGCAGTCTGGCATTTTCAACAGGTTCGACAAAAACAATACCGATATCCATATCACTATCTTTTTTCGCCAGGCCCTGGACCCTTGAACCAAATAAATACACAAGCCCGATATTCAATTTTTCAAGTTCGTTTTTGATTTTATTAAACATATTGAGAGTATATCATATAACAAAAATCCGTCAATAAATATGATAATTTGAATTCAATCCCTGATAAGAGTATAATAAGACAATGTTAATCGCGGTCAGACATACACGGAAATATAGAGGCTTTAAAAGCAGCTCATAACGCCGTAAATACTCTCAAAGTTGATAAGATATATCATCTCGGCGACTTGGGAGGTTACGCGCCGTTTGTAAATGAGGTTGTCGATTTTCTTATGGAACATAAGATAGAAGGCGTTCAGGGAAATTATGATTTTAATGTGGCCAGCAACAGCGAACACTGCGGGTGCAAATACGAGGACGCCGTCCAGGCTGAATTCGCTCAAAAATCATTCGAGTGGACCAAGGCGCGTACCTCTCCCGAAAGCAAAGAATATATGAGAAACCTGCCTGCCGAAATTTCTTTTTCCGCTCACGGGAAAAGAGTGAAACTCTTTCACGCCACACCTCATAAGAATAATTTGTATTGGTATGAAGACCGCCCTGATAAGTTTTTTCTTCAGATGGCTGAAAAAACAGACGCTGATTTAATGGTGTACGGACACACCCATAAACCTTACAGAAAAGATATAATGGGAAAAATTTTCATTAACGCGGGAAGCGTCGGCAAACCTAAAGACGGAGATACAAGAACTTGCGTGGCATTGATTAACATTGCAGACGAAGGAATTAAAAGCAAGTTTTTTAGAATACCTTACGATGTAGAAAAAACAGTTCAAACCATTCGTGAGAGCGGCCTGCCCGCGTATTTCGCGGATAAACTCAGGGAAGGCCGGTGAATATAATAGAAACAACAATGCTTCTTTTGGGAGAATAAGTCTCCATAAAAGCGGACTGCCTCTTCGGTAAGGCAATATTAAGCATCCTTTTAATATTTTCCATTTCGCGTAATTCTCCAATTTAGCATTACTATTTTGGAGTATATTCCAATTTTATCCGTTTTTTTGTCAACTAAAATTAGTTATTGTCATCTATCCTATCTATTCATTGTTTTTCAAATCTCCCGCTATTTCCTGCAATTGTTCCAACGCGGCCTGCAATTCTTCAACTAATTCGAAAGGAAAGAACATTCGCCTCTTTCGTCATCCATTTTTAGGAAAAGAAGAAATGTCAACTGCTCGACATAATCGCCGTAGGATAATCCGTCATCGCGCAAAATATCGCAGTAATTCCATCATGTTCATCTTTCCCCTCCGGCAAATTTTGGGCAATCCAATGCCCGCCTTTATTTGGGCCCATTCTGTCTATTTCAATTGCGAACGCAGTGCGTTCACAATTGGAAAAGTCTGATAAATACTGTTCTTCTTCAAATATACTTTTCCCTATATGCCAATACATCAGCACACGCGGGAAGTCCACATTGCGAATGGCCGCGCGTGACTGATTTATGATTTCTTTGATTTCAGAGATAAAATTTTTACGCATCATTTTGCTCATATTTCATTCCTCTTCAACCGGCAGATTCATTATAGTCCAGCCGTGAACATTTTATGAAATCCCGGTCCGATATTTTCGGAAAGCCTTATTAATCCTGCCATTCGATATCCTACAATTTTTTAATCAATTCTTGTTTTTTCATATACATTCGCGGTTTTTAAATTTTCGCATAACATCCGAACTCATATTTTACCTGTTTTCATACTAGGATTCCATTCATTTTTAAATTGAATTTTATAAGGCCTTGGAGATCGTTGTCCCCGGCGAGGAAGATTAAAATCAACGAAGGGCTGAGGGATTTGATAAGGGAAAACGCTACAAAAATGGCAGCCGTAAAAAATAATTATCGATGCGCAAAAATATTATGCGAAAATTTCTTCTTTTTTACAATTCTTTCGCCATTGTTCAAGCTTTTTCAACGCATCACGGTTAAATTCATCTATTGCAGTATTCTCTATTTTCTTATGGATTTTATGGCGTATCTCATGTAATTCCCACAAGGTTTCATCTTCTTCTTTTTTATAATCGTTTCTATAAATTCCCATATTTTGAACCTCCAAACATTTCCAATGAACTTATTTCTATTAATTGATGTTTTTTCCTTTTATTAATCTCATGAATTTTTCGTATCGGATTTAAACTTACCACATGCTTAAAATTCCACGCGGCTAACGCTTCGATCTTATTTACTGTTGCTATTGCTACATGGTAAGCATCTTCTGGTTCACTCTTTGGTATTGCTCCCCGCTTTATATATTCTTCTGCTAATTTTTTTGCTTCTTCAGTAAATTTCAAAACCTCTATTTTATGTTCCACTAATAAATTTTTAATATTCTCTCTTTTTTCTATATTTTTAAACTTTTCAATTTCCTCAATCGTTATAACTGAAACAAATAATTCAAACCGTTCAGTCTCGTTTTCAAACCATTTCTGAGTTATTAATTGACGAATGGGTTTTGAATAATCAAAATATGCACTTATTATTGAAGTGTCTAAATATATCTTCGTTTTCATGCCTAAATATTATACCACATTCCCTATTACCGTTTTATTCATTTTTTGTTTCCTTTTCACCTTCAGAATAAATCGCTTTTAAATGTAAAGTAACATTCTGCGGGGTAATCTGGTATAATTCCGCCATATCGGCAAAGCCGCTAAAAAAACTGATGATATTATTTCTTCAGCCACATCAGTTCACAGCCGTTTTGAACAAATTCATCCATTTTCCGACGGTAACGGGCGTATCGGGCGAATTCTGATGTGCGCCATGTTTCTAAAAACCAATATGGCTCCGGCTATTATAAAGCAAGAACAAAAACAACTATATTATACTTATCTTTTTAAGGCGCAGGCAAAAGACGATCAAAGCCAGTTGGAAAATTTTTTATGCGACGCGGCAATGGATGGATTCAAAATTTTAGAACGTAAGCCTCTGTAAACAATTCGCCCGATTATTTTGGGGCAAATTTTCTAAATACTTTTTATTATCTCTTCAGCAGAATAGAAATGCACTTTTTTATTTTTTTCTTTTATTTCAAAATCATTGATCTCTTTTTTGTCTACTAAATTTTCATACATTTCTATCATGGATTTCTTTAACAGTTTTGAACGGTCTTCATCATAATAGTCTTCTAATCTTTTTAAAACTTTTTCTTCATATGGATTAAATCTTACAGATATTACAGCCATTGTTTATAAACCTCCTCTCGTTTTGCTATACTAATAATGAAATAATTCTCATTTTCAATATAAAATATCGCCCTGAACTTGTTTTTTCTCATTCTGTAATAAATCTGTGTTCTATGTTTTATTTCCTTTATTATAAACCGCCTTTTTTTCCATCAACTGCCCTGTAACATATTTGTGCAGGACACTTTTCACCAAGGTTGAATATTTTAGTCCTTCCTGTTTTGCTTTACGTTTTATCTTTCCTAATTCCGCGGCGTCAATACGAATGTTCATCTTCGTTTCCTTCATAATATAACTTTTTGCCGCGCTCTTAAGCTCATCTTGCCGCTTTCTGCCGGGTGTTTTAACTTTTTTTAAATCTATTTCCCCATAACCTTCAATTAACTCTTTTTCTTCATTATCTATATATTGAGTATTATATTTATTCATTTTTTTCTCCATTTATTAAATGTTTGAATTTTCTGTTAGGATAAATTGTCTTTAAAAATATTACCTTACCGTTTTTTACATATGGAACACAATACGCATAATTATCTATATTAACCACAAACATGCTTTGATCTGGAAATTTTTTCTGATTAGGATGCTCTATTTCCAATAAAACACCTTCTTTGCCAATTGCTTCAATTACTTCATCAAAAGAAATACCTCTGCTTTCAATTAAAACCTCGTTCTTTTCTTTGCTGAATTTGAATTCCATAATTTTATAATACAATATTGTGCGCACATTGTCAATCTTTTTAAAAAAAATACTTTAAGTATTTGATAATTTAAAGTACAACTTTAAATTGTCAAGAGATTTTTTGTTTTGTAATCCTTATAAATTTTGATAATATATTAAACGCATGAACAGTATAATCAACGAAATCCGCAAGGAACTGAAACAAAACGCCGACGAAAAGACAAAAAAAACCGGCCAGAATTTTTTCAAGGAAAAAATAAAGGTTTACGGCGTAAAAACTGCCATTGTCAGTAAAATCGGGAAAAAATATTTTAAGAACATAAGCGGCAAGGACAAGGCCGTGATATTCGGCCTCTGTGAAGGACTCTTGAAATCAGGATATATGGAGGAAGCTTTTATCGCTTATAATTGGTCGTATTTTCTCCACGAAAATTATGAACCCAAGGATTTTAAAATATTTGAAAAATGGGTTAACAATTATGTCCGAAACTGGGCGGAATGCGATACATTGTGCAATCACGCGATCGGGTCATTTATTGAGACATTTCCCCAATATATAAAAAAGCTTAAAACCTGGACCAAATCGAAAAACAGGTGGGTTAAACGCGCCTCAGCCGTAACGTTGATTCTGCCCGCGAGAAAAGGAATGTTTCTTGAAGATGTTTTTGAAACAGCCGACAGCCTGCTGGCTGACAAGGACGACCTTGTGCAAAAAGGATACGGCTGGATGCTTAAAGAAGCAAGCCGTAAACACGAGAAGCAAGTTTTTGATTATATAACAGCGCGTAAAAATACCATGCCTCGCACCGCCCTGCGTTACGCCATTGAAAAAATGCCCCCGGAATTAAAGAAAAGAGCAATGAAAAAGGATTGAAGAACAATTCATTCGATTATTATTCCTTAAACCAGTGCGTGGTCTTATTCGAAAAACTAACCAGGCTCAGCATTATCGGAACCTCGGTCAGAACACCCACAACCGTCGCGAGGGCCGCGCCGCTTTTAAGGCCGAAAAGGGAAATCGCGACGGCCACCGACAATTCAAAAAAATTACTCGCGCCGATCATCGCGGCCGGAGACGCGATATTATGTTTTAAACGCCATTTTTTTGACCAGAAATACCCTATAATAAAAATAAAATAAGTTTGAATGGATAATGGGGCCGCTATAAGTAAAATATGCAGCGGATTTTCGATGATGATATTTCCCTGAAACGCGAAAAGAATAACCAGCGTCAATAAGAGCCCCAGGATTGTTACAGGCTTTAATATCTTTAAAAATACATTTTCAAACCATTCCGGCCCTTTATATTTAAGCAATAATACCCTTGAAATATACCCAAGAGTAAGAGGAACAACTACAAAAAGAACGGTAGAATAAATTAAGGTATCATATGGCACGATAATCTCGTTTACACCCAGCAGAAATTTAACAATAGGCACAAAAGCGACAAGTATCACCAAATCATTAATTGCAACCTGAACAAGGGTATATGCCGGGTCGCCATCAGTAAGGTAACTCCAGACAAAAACCATCGCGGTGCAGGGTGCCGCACCAAGAAGTATCGCGCCCGCGATATATTCTTTCGCCAATGACGGGTCTATAAAAGCGGGAAAAATGTATTTTAAAAATATTGCCGCGAAAATAGCCATGGTAAATGGTTTTATAAGCCAGTTTACAACTAACGTCACAACAAGGCCTTTTGGTTTTTTGCCCGCCTTGACAATGCTTGAAAAATCAATCTGGACCATCATCGGATAGATCATAAGCCAGATAAGAACAGCTACCGGGATGTTTACCCTCGCTACTTCATACTTACTCAAGAAGGTAACACCCACGGGAAATACTTTTCCAGCCAATACGCCCGCTATAATACATAATACCACCCATATTGAAAGATATTTTTCAAAAAATGAAAGTTTCGCGGTTTCAGACATTAGAATACTCCTTCTTTATTTTGTAAAGTCTTTTATAGGGTCAGATGAGTCAAGGTGTGATTTTAATTTCAACCGTTCCTCTTCCGCAATTTTCTCACGAATCATTTTTATAAATTCTATCGCTTCTGTTTTATCATCGTCTATTATAATCCGTTCAAGATTCAATAATTCTTTGTCAGTCAATTTGATAACCTTTATCGTTTGTTTTTCCTTGAATTATAAGGTTACCGCCTTCTTGTAGTCAATTTATTCATTGGTTTGTCCACACATTTCTTCATATTATTTAAATCTTTTTTAAATAAATCGTGCTTTTTAATAAAGTAATCTTTTAAATATTTTTGGATAAATATTTCAAGCTCATTTTTAGGTTTAAGAAGAGAATAAAATATCCACAACCCCTCCCGCCTGTCATGGATAAGCCCGGCATTTTTAAGAACAGTGAGATGACGGGATACCTTTGCCTGGCTTAATTCCAAGGCCCATTCCAACTGGCAAACACACAATTCCCGCTGGGATAAAAGTATCATAATCCTTAAGCGGGTTTCTTCCGACAGCGCTTTAAATAAATTCAATTCTTCTTTCATTTTGCCGCCTCCACTATATAACTGTAATCGATTATACGATTATTTATCGCTATTGTCAAGTGAATTTTAATTATCCGACTTTAATCCTAAAAATCCAATCTTAAAAAATTAAAGTTAAACTTAAAATGATTTTCATTGTTTTCTACTCACACCCCGCACCGATCTTCCTTGTTAAATAATAGGCGTTTTTTATTCCCTGCTTTGCATCTTTATCATCAGGGTTGGCCTTATTTATCTTTTTCAGTTCAACAATGGTCTCTTTAATCGCAGTCTTTATTTCTTCACCCAAAAATATTTGAGAATGATTATCCATGTAATCGGGAACCAATTCGGCAGCCCTTCGATATTCTAAAATCGACGCGGAATAATTTTTTTTCTCGTAATAAATGCGGGCTAATTCCAGGTGAGCAATAACAGATTTTTCATCCAGCATAATAATCTTCTTATATTCCTCAATAGCCTCTTCAGGTAAACCCCTGTTTTTTAAAATTTTTGCCAACTCGTGACTGGTTCTAAATTTTTCTGATTTTTCTATATTATCATTATAGACAAAATGCTCAATTTGTTTATGGCCTGAGGAGTTCCCAATCGGCGGATTATTATTGTAAGAAAACTCTTTCGTATTTCCTATAAAAAGAGAAAAAATAGCAATTGAAATTCCTCCGAGAGCAATAAAACTTATTCGTTCAATATTGGAGTCTGGCATGATTCTCTCCAAATTAATATTTTTCATAAGGCGGAAGTTCCGCCCGCTTTGCCATTTTACGAAGAATGTCATAATCTTTATCATTAACCTCTACAAAACCGTCAATCCAGCCGCGTTTTAATACTAACAAACGCTCTCCATTCGCGTCTATTCCTGTATCGTCTGGTTTCAACCCCAAAAGAACATTCTTTACCTGTTTAATCAAACCGTCATCAATCTCTTTTCTGGCGGCCAGGGTACAATAAGGGACCATTTCTGATTTGGCAATAATACGAAAATCACCCGGTTCAAATTTCTTTTCCTTTACGGCATCTTTGACGTCATCCAGCCGGGCAGCGCCGGCATCAAAGGCCTTATAATAAACAGCATAGAGAACTTTATCATGTTTAAACGAGCCAAAAGGGATTGCATAATAACCTAAATCTATTTCAGGATCGAGACCGTTCTGTTTGAGCAAATCATAAACACAATAAAAACCGTCCGTGGAAAAACTTGGGCCAAAAACAAACCTTTTATTTTTTAAGCCTGAAACAGTCTTTATATCACTATCATTACGGACAATAATTATTCCCGCGCTGTCTTTTCCCCCTGTCCCGCTTTTCTCTCCCAAAATCAGTTTGGCATTATAATTTTCTTTTAAAATAATATAAATAACAGAATTGGCATGGACAAAATCTATCTTTTTATCACGAAAGACATCTTCGATTTCATAAGTATTTAGATAAACCGCCTCAAACTTTCTCCCTAATTTCTGGCTTAAAAAGTTCGTCAAAGGGTCGAACCGGCCGCTTGTTTCTTTTAAATCGTTACAAATCATATAGCCGATTTTTATTGTGTCTTCAGCCATGGAATTTTCCGTCCAGATGGCGATTGGAAAAAATATTATAGATGCTAGGAAAAATAATCTTTTCATTCGAAAATCTCCATATAAATAATTCTCCTCTATTCAAACTTTCTATAAAGTAATTTTACTGCCGGAATAACAAAAACGATAAAAAAGCAAATAAGAATTAAAACATCCGAAAAAATCATATTTTCTAAACCAGCAGAAAACGAGCCTTTGATACCTTCTATAGTATAAGTCAGTGGTAATACATAAGAAAAATACTGTAATGCTAAAGGCATCTTCGATATGGGATAGACAACTCCGCTTAAAAATATCATTAAAAACCGCGGAAGATTAAGTAATGTCTGAGCCTCAAAAACTTCTTTCACCATCACGCATAAAAGAGCACCAAGAGACGAAAATACAAAGAGTGAAGAGATGGTGATTAACATAAGGTAAAGAAAATTAGGATGAAGCCCGAGCATAATTATTGAACCTATTGTTACTACAGATGTCATCAAAAAGCCGAAAATAACGCCTCCCAGGATCTTTCCAAGAAGTACAGCAGTTATACTAATGGGCGCTAAAAGCAATCTTTCTAAGGAACCGAGTCTTAGTTCGAAATTTATAACCACTGCCTCAGCAGCGGTAGTGCTGAAGAGAATCGTCATTGCAATCAAGCCGGGCACTAATTCCTTAAAATCGACGGGGTTTCTTAAATAAAAAGCTAAAATCCAGGTAATCGGAAAGACAATGCCCCAGCTGACTGCCGGCGGCTTAAAATAGTAAGTCTTTATATCTTTCAAAGCGATATAGAAAATACCTCGTAAGTTATCGCGCCACATCTCACTTTCCTTTCTCAATTGCTAAAACCTCTGGTTCTAAACCTGTAATATTCATAAATGCCTCTTCCAATGATTTTCTATCGGTTTTTGCCTTTAAAGCTTGTGGAGTATCAATCGTCAAAATTCTTCCCTTCACGAGAATAGCTGCACGGCCGCATAAAAGGTCTGCCTCTTCTAAATAGTGGGTGGTAAGGAAAATAGTTATTCCCTGCTTGCGAAGATTAGATATTAAATTGCGCAAAGATCTGGCTGCGACTACATCTAATCCAACTGTAGGCTCATCAAGAAAAAGGACTTTAGGATTATGAATTAGTGAGGCGGCAATTGTTAATGCTCGCTTCATGCCGCGGGAAAACGTGCGAAAAAGGCTGTCTTTACGCTCATAGAGTTTAAAGGTTTTCAGTAAATCCTGCGCTTTTTTCCTGCGTTCAAATACCGGGACGCCATAAAGCTGCGCCATAAATATCAGATTATCCATTGCGGATAATTCATCATAGAGATTGGAAATTTCCGGAACAACCCCAATATGTTTCTTTATCTGCACAATTTGTGATTTAATATCAAAGCCTAAAATAGATGCCTTCCCGTCCGTGGGTTTAGAAAGTCCTGTAAGCATCCTTATGGTTGTGGTCTTTCCTGCGCCATTCGGACCCAAAAATCCAAAAACCTCGCCTTTCTCAACTTCAAAGTTGATATGGTCAACAGCAGGAATCTCACCATAAAATTTCGTTAAATCTGATACTTGGATAACTATATCTTTGTTCATTTTTAAAATGTAATAATTTTATCAGCCCATTTTATTATCTCATACATATCTTTCATTGTTGAAAGATGGCATATTTCAGAACCTTCTGATTGGCGAATTTTGAGGCATGTTCCGCAAGCAAATATTTTTCCATTTTTTTCGACAAACAATTTCATCTGTTCTGTCACCTTATATTTATCCGTATCAATGGTTTCACACTCCACCCCCTTTGCCAATAAAAATACTTTTACTTCATCATCTTCTTTTAAGGCAAAATTCCCAAACCTAAAAGCATTCCAAACTGTTTCCGGATCATTTGAATAAATAATTATTCCGAATCTCATATTTTCTCCTGTTTACCTAAGTTTAATAGTTTTCCTAACTCATTGACGCCATTTCAAACCTCTAAGATACTGCTTCTTTTAAATCAACTTTTTCTCTTTCAAGAAAGCTCTTGCCGCATCATGGGCTGGTTCCCCGTCTTTGTCTACCTTTTTTAAAAGTTCCTGATAAGCTTTATCGTCGATAATTCCGCCTAGTTTATCCAGCAGCCTTGGAAGAGCGGGGAATTTTTTAATGGTATCTTTTCGAATAACAGGCGCTGCCAAACACGGCAAGCCCAGTTTATTAACATCCTCATTTTTGCAAATTTTGCTTTCAAATCCAAACGGTTTCAGCCATACAAGATTCAGCTTTTCCTGATATTCCTGCCTCACAACCTCAAATATTTTATCCTTCGCGGGAATATCCTTTTTTTCAGAACCTCAATTAAAGCTGCGCAGGTATATTCAACAAAAATATCCAAATCGCCTTTTTCTAACAGGTCATGCCCCTTTTCGTTTTGCTCTAAAACTTTAACTACAGCGGTCGTATCTGTTCTTTCCCTAATAAAAATCGCCAGCATTTCCGCTAAGAGCATTGACTCGGAAGTTTTCTCCTGTCCTATATATATTGTTCTTCCTATACAGGCTAAAGACATATTTATATTAAAAATATTCATCAATAATAAGAAGAAAGGAACAGACGCAATTGTTTTTTTTCTCATTTTTCCATCTCTTCCTTCCAGCAATGGGGGTCAGGTATTCCTGCTTTTTTGCACACATATGTAGTTATATAACCATCATTGTATTTCTTAAAATAAATCCCTGCTTTTTTAAAATCTTCTCCCGATATCTTCTCTAAATCTAATGTGCTGCCTTTGTGAACGTCTCCTTGTTTTCTGTAAACCTTATTTACCAATAACATGCCTTTTTTGTTTAAATCCGAAATAATGATTTTACCTCCCGGCCGTGTTATCCTAATCATCTCTTGGACACTCTTTTTGGGTTTTTTAACATCATGCAGAAAATTTGCCGAAATAACTGTATTAAATGAATCATCTCTGAATTTCATACTTTGTGCATCCATATGTGTAAATTTGATTTTACTTAAAACTTTAGGTTCTGTTGAAATCCTCAAATAGAAATAAATCAAGAGGCCGAGTTGGAGGCCTCGATGAATATTGTAAATTATACCGAGCAATAAAACTTCGTGAATTCGGAGTTTTATTAAGCGAGCTAAGACA
>JBFMCF010000135.1 GCA_040754625.1 bacterium
ATCGTGTTAAATACACTTGCCAATTCTCTCAAATCCCTCTTAATCTCCCTTTTCTAAAGGGAGAAATCTAAAATTTACCCCGTTTCAAAACTTTCATTCCTTTCATACCTATTTTGACATTATCATGGTTTTCAAATAATTGATCGATTTAAAAAAGAGCGTAAAAAGACAGTAATGATTTTAGGAAAGCAGGGATTTAGGGGGCTGTTCGATGTCACAAGGTGCGAGGTTTTTGAGAGGAATAAAATGATTGAGACAAATAGTAGTTACAACTGGGTGCGAAGATATAAAAATTTCACTTTTTAGGGTTACAGAGGTGTTGCAGCATGAAGCGACACAGCAGACGGCACAATGGCTTTCAAAACCTCCATTATTCTCGGAACTTTTGCGGAATCCTTCCGATGCAAAAAGAAGCAACGTGATTAAAACTAGAATTGAGGTTAAAAATTTTTTCATGTTTCCTTTATTTTAACAAAATAAAATATCCTGAAATTATTAAATTTACTTATCATTATATTTTATTTATGATTAAAAGAATATTAAATATTTATTAAAATATTCTAATTTTTTGTTCCTTATTTTTTTATGAAAGAAAAACAATTCCTATTGTCATTGAAATTAATAAAGTTATCAGGACTACTGTTAATATTAGAGCTTTTCTTACCTTATTCATATTTTATATTATATAACCTGATATTTGAGTCAAGATAAAAGAACCTCCAAATATTTTCCAATAGCGTAATCAATTTCTTCATCTGTTGTCCATATCCCTAGGCTGAATCTGACCGCTCCGAACGCGTCTTCGGGAGATACACCCATCGCGGTTAAAACTGAGGAAGGCTGTTTTGAGTTTGAATGACAGGCAGAGCCGGTTGATACCGCGATGTAAGGAATCCTTTTTAATAACTCATGGCTGTCTGTTCCTATAAAACTTATATTTAATGTATTCGGCAGTCTTTTTTCAGGATGGCCGTTCAATTTTACCTTTATGCCTTTATTTATCAATCCCTGGAAAAGTTTGTCCCGTAATTTTTTTATCCTCTTTGAATTTTCCGGCATTGTCTTTCCCATGATTTCACAGGATTTGCCAAGGCCCGCGATCTCAATGACATTTTCGGTGCCGGGTCGCAGTCCTCTTTCATGTCCCGCGCCATACATCAAAGGTTCAATCTTTATTCCCTGCCTCATAAATAAAGCCCCGGCTCCCTTGGGAGCGTAAAGTTTATGGCCTGCTATCGACAAAAAATCAACACCTAATTCGTTAACTCTCGTGGGGATTTTTCCCACGCTCTGCGCCGCGTCCGTATGGAACAAAATATTTTTTTCTCTCGCGATCCTTGAAATTTCGGCGATCGGCTGGATTGTGCCGGTCTCATTGTTCGCGTGCATTATTGTAATAAGAATTGTCGAGGGCCTTATCGCTTTTTCAACGTCGTCCGGGTCAACCATGCCGTATTTGTCAACAGGTAGATATGTGACGCTAAAACCATTTTTCTCCAGATACCTGCACGGATTTATAACCGCCGGATGCTCGATTACGCTCGTTATTATATGGCTGCCTTTTTTCCCGAACGTTCTTGCGGCGCCTAATATAACATAATTATTCGACTCTGTCCCGCCGGATGTAAAAATTATTTCATCCGGCTTGCATTCAAGAAGCGACGCGGCTCTTTGCCTTGCTTTTTCAACACCCTCTTTCGCCTTTAATCCAAACCAGTGGCCGCTTGACGGATTCCCGAAATATTTTTCCGTGTACTTGTTCATCTCTTTCACGGAAAGAGGATGAACCGGCGTCGTCGCGTTGTAATCGAGATAAACGTGTTTCATGGAAGTTTGTCCAATTCAATGTTTTTTTATCATTTATTTTAGCATAGTTATACATTCTTTTCTAAAAAATCCTAAAGGCCAAAAATTTTATTCACACAAGCCCGCTCAGGAATTTGCGGGCGCTAATTACCCGAATATTTTCCTTGCAGTATTATTTTTACTTCAGCAAGAAATTGGCGAGCCTCGGCAATTGTTCCGCCATATATAAAGGAAGCGTCAGGACCTTATCATAATAAGAAGGCTGGTCCTGCGAAAATCTTACGCCAAAGGGGGATTTTTTTTCTTCGAGAAATACTTTCAATGATCTTAATGTTCCGGTCTTCCCGGCCTTCACCTCCACGGGTAAAATTGTTGAACCTATATTGATAACATAGTCAACCTCCGCCAGGCTCCTTTTTTTATCCCTTGCCCAGAAAAAGAGCTGATAGTTGATGTATCTGTCAAGATACGCCGTCAATTCCTGGCCGATAAACTGCTCGGCTACCGCGCCCGAATTGATCTGCATCAGGTCTTTTGCCACGGCAAGCTCGGCCTGCAGGCCCGACACGTTTTGCATGAGGCCCACATCCAAAAAGTTTATTTTGAATTTTGATTCTTTTATCTGTGCCCCGAGAAGAATCCCGGAGGCGCTCGTGGCATAAACCGGTTTTATTATCCCGGCCAGAATCAATAGATTCAACGCCTTCTTTAAATCGGCCGACCTGCTTTCAGGGTCGATGTTTGAATATTTTATCCTGCTTCCCACCAGACGCGGCGCCGTGTCGAATATTTTTTGAAGATATTTATTTTCAGAAAGTTTTGCGTATTTTCCGAAATCATTGCGATATGTCTGCAGGAGCGAATTCTGTATCCTCTGGCAATTCAAAAGATCTTTGTTTTCAATGTAATCCTTAACGACGGCCGGCATTCCCCCTGAAATAAGATACAAACGCAATAATTCCAGAAGCTTACGGTGAACCGCCTCATCAAAATTGCCGTCCAATTTAATACCGCCAAGGTAATCGCGTAATGGCTGATTACCCGACACGGACAAGAACTCGCCAAACGATAGAGGTTCAAGATAAAGAAACTGAACTCTTCCCACGGGCATCCTGAAACCGGGACTCTTTAACGCGAATTCCACAAGCGAACCCGCTCCGATTACCGCAATTCGCTCTTTCTTTTCTTTGAAATAACGTAACGCCATTATCGCGTCCGGACATTCCTGTATTTCATCCAGAAACAATAGCGTGTTTTCTTCTTCGATATTTACACCCATTATGAGCTGGAGTTTGTTAATAATATCGATGGGATCGAGGGTGGTAAAACATTGTTTTAGTTCCGGCTGAAACTCGAAATTAACGACAACAAGATTTTTGAAAGCCCTTTTTCCGAAATTTTCTATCACATAACTTTTCCCAACCTGCCGCGCTCCCCTTACAAGTAAGGGCATTCTATCTTTCTGATTCTTCCAAAAATATAATTCCTTTTCAATATCCCTTTTCATAAATACCCCCTGTTTTAATGCAAATTAGTATAATATACAGGGTTATTATACAATAATTTATGCTAAAACACAAATCAATTTTGTCAAGAATTTATCCAATTAAGGATTCGGCGGGTATATTAAGATTTTGATATAACAATTTAATCATTTTTACCGTCAAATGTCTTTTTTTATTTAAAATTTCAGACACACGGTTACGCCCGCCCAGGTAAGGAATCAGGTCGGATTTTTTTAATCCCATTTGCTCCATCCTGAATTTAATTGCCTCTACCGGATCAGGCGGCAAGACGGGATAATGGCGCCGCTCATAATTTTCCACTAAAAGCGATAAAATTTCCAGTTCATCTCCTTCCAACGTATTTTTCTTCGCGTCCCATATTTTTTCGATCCTTTTTAACGTTTCTTCGTAATCTTTATTATTTTTTATTAATTTTATAGTCATAGTTTATACCTCCTCCGCGTTTATCCTAATTGATAGGGAAACAATAGTGAAGAGAATGGGATTATTCGGGAAATTACCACTCTATAGGTTTTCTCTTATTATGAAATATACGGAGTATAACCAGAATATCATTTTCAACTTTGTAGAATATTGAGAATGGAAACTTGTTTAACTGTATTCTTTTTATGTCTTCAACAACTGACGGGTATAAATCGGGATTTAATTTTATTCTCTCTATTGTACTGTCTGTTTCATCCGTAAATCTGAGGCCGAGGCCTCTTGCTTTTGATTCATACCAATCGACAGAATCACGAAATTCCAAAGATGCTTCCTGGGCAAATTTAACCTTTTTTATCATGTTTTTTATACGCTTCCTGTTTTAGATTTGCCCAATCCGAAGCGGAGCCCGGATTTGCCCTGTAGTTTGCCAGCCTGTTAACAAGAAGCCTTTTTTCTTCATCAGACACAGGATACAATTCCTTAGATTCTTTTATTTCATCCCAAATATCTGTTATAATATTCAATCTTTCTATTACGTTTAGTTTTCTTATATCCTGCAATATTTCTGTTTTATTCATTGTTACCTCCAAATCTATTATCCCAAACTAAATTAAAGCAGTCAAGAATATTTTTCGAGGGTGTATTTTCCGAAGGATTTTAAAAAATGAATGGAATATCGCGTTAAAAAGGGGTAGAATATAAATTCAATCAAATACCATCTTTCTTATTTTATCGTTGGTTTCCAGCGATACTAACTATTTGCAGAAAAATAAAATAAATAGATTAGGATTTTGCACCGGTGGAAGCGGAATAGATATATCCCGGCAAAACCATATTAAATATTGAGTTTGGAAAAATTTTTACTCTAAGTTTATTTATTATATTTTTCCAAAAGTGCCGGTATTATTTTTTGCGCGTTTAAAATCAAATCCGCTTCGCTTTCCTCAAAAAGAAACGGCCTTAATATTTCCGCTTGTTTTTTTAATTCAGCCTGTGGAATTTTTTTTATCGCATCATAAATAGCTTTATCCGGATCAATTTTTACACCCAGAAGCTTTAAAGCATTTTTATCAACTGGGTATTTGTTTGAAAGCATAAAAATGATATCATATATGTCCCGCGCCCTGTTTTTATTAAAAAGCGCGTCTATTTTATCCGCGAACAAAACACTCTTATCCGTGCATACACAAGGATAAAATTCGCCAAAGCCTGATATTACCTGGGTTTCTGTTTTTATTTTATGTTTTAAATTATTGGTCTCGACTTTTATTGTTATCCCTTCTTTTTTTGAATATTTTGACATGACACTATAAATCATTTCAATCGCGGAGAAAATTAATTTTGAAACGTAGATATTGTCCCAATGGGCAAATTCTATTTTCGTCTCGATACCGGCTTTCCCTAACGCTTCTCCTGTTCTTTCAAGCAATTGCTCAAATTCCGTTTCCGTTATCGCATTGGTATTGAAATCCAAATCTTCCGAAAACCTTTTAAGATTGTGAACTAATCTGAGATATGTTCCTCCCGTAAAGTAAAGTTTTTTACCTGATTCACTTTTGGAAAGTTCTTTTAAAATAAGGATTTGAAGATATTCCCTTAAAATTCCACGCATCTTCGTATGAGGCATCCCCCTGATTTTAGCCTGTTCTATCAAAGATTCATAGGTAAGCATATAGTTCCTTTAAATTAAAATTGTATAATTTCGCGTATTTATTTAATTTTTTTCCGCTAAGGCGGGAAATTATATCCCTGTCCAGCCTTTCATCTTTTAAATTAATTTTATTATTACGATATGCCTTAAAATATAAAAAATCAATCAAAGCCTTTTCCGGTTCGGCAATAAGGATATTAAAGTCACCGTGTTTTTCTACATAGTACCCTGTAAAGGCCGTTGGTTTAACGGCGCGATAGATAAAAAGGCCGTGTTTATTTTTAAATTTTCTCGTAGGTTTTGTTGTAAGTGAGGTTACCGCCATTGATACCTCAGGGATAATGCTGTAATTAGATAAAGCTGTTTCCAATGACACATAAGACGGGTTATATAGCTTATTGGCAATATACATATCGCTTACAACAAAATCTTTAGGATAGGTAAGTTCATACAATCCTCTTTTCAAAGAATAAATCCATCCTTTTTTTACCCACCTGTATAGCATCGTTTTTAAATTGGTTCTTTCTTCGCCGGGATAAAAAGCCAGAATATCTTCGTTGGAAAAAATATAATACTTATTTTTTTCTAATGTCTTATATAAATCTTTAAATGTCATTTCATTAGGTATACAATATTGTTTACTTGCTAAAATAAGTATAAGCGGATTTATAAATTTGTCAAGCGGATTTTTTAATAATTTTATATTTTTTTAAACAAGGCGTAAATATACGGCCTCGGGTCGCCTTTCGGGTTTATAAAGGTGTATTCTTCATTCGCGATTAATTTAAACGCGGGAAGGTTTTTCTCCAGATCCCGGATATCATATCTTCTTACATCGAGGCCCGCGCATCCTGTCGCGCCTGTTTTTGAAAATTCGGCGAAGATCGCGTGCCCGCCGGATTTCACGGCCGCGTTAACATTTTTAAAATATTGTTCAACGCAGATGTCATCAGTTAAAAAATGCAATACCGCCCTGTCAATCCAGATATCAACATCGTTCAATTCTGAAGGCAGCGGCTTCGAAATATCCCGGCAAAGCCATTGAATATTGCCTGTTTTTTCACCACATTTATTTTTCGCCTTTTCAATCGCCTCCGAACTCAAATCGTTTAAAACAAGCTTAGCATTTGATTTTAAAAGTATATCAATCAGGCCTGAAGTCCCGGCCCCCGGAATAAATATTTTTGAATTTCTCCATTCCGGGGCAATGTCTAAAAATTTTAAGACTTGAGAAAAATCTTTTTCATACCATCCCAGTTTATCCTCGTCTGTGTTTTTGAATATCTCGTTCCAGTGTTCATTTAATGGTTTCATTGTTTATTTACTCCACAGGCTCTTAATATATTCATCATCGAACACCAGTTTGTAAGTCCGGACTGAAATAAATTAAGCCCTATAATTTTCGTCTAAATTTTCCAGTAAATCCTTTTGCGGATTTTCTTTCGAAACAAGGATTTTTATTTTATCTATTAATTTTTTTGCAGTATCAACTGCTGATTTTGCTTCGGATGTTGTTATTCCATTTTCTGAATCATATATAAAATCATGCCGTTGTCTCCGCATACGGTTGAAACGGCTGGTAATATTTTCATATTCTTCACCAAGTATTGTTCTTGTAAATTCAACAATAGTTTTATGTGTGTTTCTTGTTGTGGGAAGATAACCTTTGGAATACATTAACGCCTTGCCGGCTCTTATCATAGCATGGTAGGAAATAGCATATGACCATGTTATATCCATAGATAAAACTGATTCGGCGGTTTTTAAATCCTTGTCAGCTCTCTTTAACTGTTTTTCAATTTGCTTGAAATCCGGTTTTTGTTCTTTAATAAGGTTATCCTTTAAGAATTTTTCGTAATTCATTTTCAACTCCCATTATCATTATTTTTTTGTCTTTTAATATCTCCAGTAAAAAAGGTTTTTTTTGCATGATTTCTTTTTTAAATTCTTTCGCTGAATACAATTTATAGTTAATCTCTCTTTTTAAAAATTCCTCAAGTTTATCCAATTCTGTGATAAGCTTGTCTTCATTACAATTTCCAATTATAAAAAGATCTATGTCTGATAGATAATTTTCTTTGGCTTTTGCGTAAGAACCGTAAATAAAGGCATAAGAAATCTTCCCAATTTTATCTAAAACCTCCTTAAGCGAACCGGCTATACCCACTGTTTTAAAAACTATATTTTTTAATTCTTTATAAAAAGGATAATCCTTATTTACCTTAAAATATCTGGCGTTGGCTTTATATTCACTTAGCAATATACCTTCTTTCTCCATATTATTAATGGTTCTCTGGAAATTGCCGGGCTTCTTGCCAAAAATCCTTCCAATCTCCTGCATGTAATAAGATTGTTCCGAGTTCGTAAAAAAAAGCCTTAATAATCTTGCTCTATTTTTTGTTGATTTTATCATCTTACTTTTTTATTATTTGCACTTTGCATACAATTATATGCAAAGTGCATACAAAAGTCAACTTGACCCTAATTTATCTTTCCTTTAATAATCAAAACCACCTCCAAAACCACCATTTTTCAAAAAGAACTTTTCCCCAGTGCCATAATTTCGACGGTTTTTTTAAATCTACCTCCGGTTTTGGCTCAGCGTAAAAATTTCCGCTGGCATACCCTGCAACGCCACCACCCAATTCAACAAAACAATATCCCTTACCGCCAAATTCTTCCGTGTGAGAACCGCTATTAATCTCGGAAATTATATTATGAGCAACAACTTCCGCCTGGTAATGGGCAAATACTCCCGCCTTTGGCAAGTTTAAAGGAACATCCGGCTTGTATCTTCCTAAAAGTTTAATTGTTGTTATATCTCCTAGCGCGTAGACATCGGCATATTTTGTCTGGAGTATCTTTGCGTTAACAGGTACCCAACCCGTCTCATTAGTTAGCCCAGCATCTTTGACTGCCTTTGGCGCCCTGTGCGGGGGGATGCCGATTAAATAATCGAATTTTTCTTTTCTGCCGTTCTCAAAATTTAATTCTTTATTTTGAGTATCTATAAATTTTAATTTTAACCCAGGATTAAAAATTATGTTTCTTTCTTTTAATATCTGTTTTAAGACCTCTCCCATTTCAGGGCCCGCCGTCGGCATCGGCTGGGATTCTGGAGTATAAATATTTATATTGAACTTATTTCTTATTTTTCTTAAAATAGTAATCCAGCAAAACCGCCATTTCATAAGGCGCAGCAGGGCATTTAAAGGGCATGCTTGAAATGACAACGGCAACATTCCCATTCGAAAAATTTTTCAAATTATCTTTTAATCTCACACACTCTTCAAAGTTATAAAAACTATAGGCTGCTTCGTTGAATCCCGGTATAATATCCAAATCAAGTTCAGCCCCTAATGCAATAATAAGATAATCATAAGAAATATCTTTTACATTCGTATGCACAGCCTTTCTTTCAATATCTATTCCCGATATATCGGCTTTTATATATTCAATCCCTTTATTTTTAAGAACATCAATTTTTCTCCTAACCTGATCCTGAGTCCGCGAACCAAATATATACCAAAGAAAAGAAGGCGCGAAATAATGATATGAATTTTTATCTATCAAAATCACCCTGTGTTCTTTTTTTAAATTTTTTCTAAGTATATTGGCTGCGGCAATACCGCCTGAACCGCCGCCTAAAATAACTACTGTTTTACCCATATTTTCTCCTAAAAAGTAAATACCTTATCTGCCGCTATACTCCATTCTGTAAGCTCAGTCATTGAACTGCGATGAATACCTGCAATAAGTTCATCATCAGATATTATAAAGTAAACATGTTTGAAGTCAATATGTTAAAATTATTACTGATTATTTTACACCACACGCTCTAAGGATATTCATCATCGGACACCAGTTTGTAAGTCCGGACTGGAATAAATTAAGCCCTATAAATCCCGTAAACCACAGCCAATTTTTGCTGTGATAGTAAACCAGGGCCAGGCTTATTAAGATAAAAGTTCCCGCGATTAAACGCAGCCATCGTTCCATTGTCATGTTCTTTATATCGCATATCATTAGATGATCCTCCTTTGTCAATCAATCCGAACTCCCCTTGATCCCCTCTTTAAAAAAAGAGGGGAAACTTCTTCTCCTCCTCTTTTTTTAAAGAGGAGGCCGGGAGGAGTTCGTAATTGTCTTCATTTAATAATCATATTTCATTCTCATATAAACATTATCATTTTCTTTAAACTGTCCGAAGGTTGTCCATTCCTTATCCCCGTCAATAATATTTCCTCCGATTGTCAAGGCCAATTCATCGCTGAATTTATACATTGCTTCTGGAATGAGCATGGAATCTTTTTCATCTATTCCATAAAAAGTGAATAACGATAATTTCCAGGACTCATATTTTAAAAATTGTGTCAGGCGAAGCGTTAAGATTTGTTTTGTTTTTTCTTCCCGGGGAAAACCTTGCGGGAGATTTTCTTTGTATTTATTATAATCCCGCGTTATTTCATTATAATATTGCAGGCCGAGATGCAATTGGTTTGTTATTTGCCGCCCATAACCCAAAAGAGCCTTATATTTTGAATTATCAATAAAGAAATTTTCGCCATTTTTGTCATACCGGGAATCATAATACCCGCCTTCCACGCTTATAACACCTCCCAATCCGTTTAGCTGACAGCTCGCGCCATAGGCATTAAGTTTTGGATAAAAATAATTTACACTAAGACTGTCATAGATATTTACTTTTGGTGTATGATAAAATCCTTTATACGCGTAAATAGACATATCCCCTGAACCAATTCGCCTGTAAATCCTTGACGCGAGTTCCATATCCCTGATTTTCTTATCAGGCCTTATAATACTTTTATTATTCATACCCGCGAACGGATCATTAAAAATGAACTTATCGGGAGACGGCATTTCATCCGCCTGAAATGCCGGCAAAACAACTAATTCCATTGACGCGAACTTTGGATATATTCCTAATTTCACGGCCTCCGCGCCGAGTTTCAAATATTCCATATCCCGCCCCGCGTAAAAGGCGTTCCAGTCTTTAGGAAAAATATCATTAATGAATAATAAATCTCCGAGCCCCCATGTGATAACCTGCCTGCCTATTCGGACATCATAGTTTTTTTCAATTAAATCAACATATGCTTCCCTTAAATCCACTTTTGTTTCATTATTTATGCCGTCATGAATAAAATCCGCTTTCGCGTTAAAACCGGCATTCCCGGCCTCCGAAGCACCTGAGAGGTTTAAACGCAATCTTTCTTCGCCTAAAATTAAATCTCTTTTTTCATCAGTGGTTTTTGTCCGGCCGGAATAAGTAACAAGGCCGAAACCATGTAAACTAATTTCATTTGCCTTCGCGTAATTTAACAAAAATGTTATTATAATAAGAGCAGGCAATATATGCTTTTTCATTCTAATAACCTCCTGGGCGGGTTCTGCATAAACCGTTCTTCAAACAAAGTATCTTCGATATCTATATTATATTTTATGAAGTCAAAAACAACTTCGGTATAATGCCCGGTTTTAATATCTTTCACGGTCCTTTTTGTCACAGTCGGGAAACCGTCAATATCTTTGATCTCCACGGCATTGAAGGACCTGTATAATTCGCCCTGCGTATTGTAATATTCTTCCTGCCGGGGCAAATAATTATTCTTGTCAATCCATGAAATTTTACGCGAGAATTCATCTTTTTCGTTCGGCACACTCTCAATAACATAACAATCCATCCCATTAAGTTTATCCTCTTTCTTCAAAGTGTGTTTATCGGCGTTTATATCCCTTCCCGACACATCTTCATAGGTAAAGTCGGAACCCACGAAACTTGAGCGCCTGTCGCTTGCCGCGATGCGCCGGACCATTTTAAGCGCCGGGATAAAAAGCCATCGCAGGTCATCCTTCTCGGGCAGTTTATGGACCATAAAGGTCATTCCCCGGACATCCTGCGGCATCTCAAAATAGATGAAATATTTCTGTTCCCCGCTTCCAAAATTCTTGCGCAGCATTATAAGTTTCCTGCCTCGTGTTTTGCCTTCTTTATTAACAAGGTTCATTGATACTCTCGCTTTTAAATTTTTGCCCTGGTAATAAAAGGCCTCTTGTGACTTGGCGATGATTTCTTCTCCCCGCGTCTCCGCGTGAACAGAAATAAAAAGCGCGAGTGTAAGTGAAAGTGCCAGTGTAATTATTTTTTTCATAAAATTTACCTCCAATTTTAATTCGAACTCCCCTTAATCCCCTCTTTGAAAAAAGAGAGGAAATAACAGTAAATTTAATACGATTTTTTCCTCTTACTCCTCCTCTTTTTTTAAAGAGGAGGTTGGGAGGAGTTCATAATTTTCTATTTTATTGTTTCACAGAGCCTAACAATACTTTTCTAAAAGTCCCGATTAACGCCGGTAAAAAGACCAGCGTGATTATGCCTGAAAAAAACGCCAGAGATCCGAAAAACAGGCCCACAGTCACGTAAGGCGTTAAAGAGGCGATCGCCATAGGCGTAAAACCTACCCCGATAATTACGGCGTTTCTGAATATGGCAAGCGCGGGTTCCCCGCCCATGGTCCATTGCATGGCGGATTTTAAATCTTTAAGCTTTTCAAATCTTTCTCTGAACCGGGAGATAAAATGTATGGCAAAATCATCGCCAAGGCCGATCGCGAGGGTCGAACACACGGCGATAGGCATATCGTATTCTTTTCCCACAAGGCCCATAAGGCCGTAACTAAAAGCCACGGAAAATCCAAGCGGCGCCATCCCGACAAGGCCCCACCAGATGGAGCGAAACTGCAGGGCCATAAAAA
The DNA here is from genome assembly GCA_040754625.1 of bacterium. Taxonomy (NCBI): domain Bacteria; species bacterium. The sequence goes on from JBFMCF010000135.1 coordinate 12,183, forward strand.
CAAGAACGATCCACCAGGTGCCTAGAGTCGCTTCAAGCATTCCCGACACCATCAGGTTCTGCCATTTAATATTAAGATAAGGAAGGCCGGACCATTCCATTCGGACACCTTCGGGCAATGGATTTGATTTCACGTAATTTTCCACATCCTGGACAACAGAGGACATATCCCTGTTGTCGCCGGATTTAAGCTGGACCCAGATATTCGCGTTTTTAAAATTGTAATCGACAAAGTTGTCAAGTTCATCCGGCGATGAAGATGATAGGACCAGGAATAAATACTGGCCAATAGCGTCTTTTTCATCCGGCAGCGCGTCATATTCTTTATTTTCATCGTGAAGCACATAGTTTGTTCTTTTTACAATATCAGCCACCGACGTTGTCTTGCCGACAAGCTTGTTCGCGCCTAAATATTTCTGCGTATTTTCAATATAACGCATTACCTCCGGCCGTTTTATATCATCTTCATTGTTTCCCTCCAGCACCAGATATGAAATATATGTTCCTCCGATCACTTTATTAAGCTCTCTGTCCGCGACCCGTATCGGATGATGTTTTTTAAACCATTTCACGGGGTTATCATTAACAACCAGCAGGTTTATGCCGTATACGGAAACAGCAAGAAGAACCACCCCAAAGACTGTTACCGCCATACTTTTATTGAGTGAAAATTTACCTATCCCCGCGAGTATCCGGCTGCCAACCTCTTCTTTTTCAATCGGCTTTTTTTCTTTTATAAGCATCATAAGGCCGGGTAAAAATGTCATTGAAAGAAGCCATGAAATTATTATTCCAAGCGCTATAAAAAGCCCAAACACCTTTACCGGCGGGATGGGAGCTATCGCGAGGTCGGCAAAACCTACCGCGGTCGTAATCGGCGCGAAAAATAAAGGTTTAACCAATTCTTCATAAACCTCTATTACCGCCTGTTTTCTATCCTTAACCACGGGAAGACGTTCGTAAAAATCGCTTAAAATATGCACGGCCCCGCATATCGCGATAGGCATGAGAAACACCGGTATCATAGATGACATAATGTGGACCGTAAAACCGGATCCGATAAGCGCCCCCATAGTCCATATTACCGAAAACATCGCGACCATCATTGGCGGGATTACCAGGGAAAATCTCTTAAATATGATAAAGAAAACCACCATTAAAAAAACACCCGCGAGCGGCGCGAAAATGCCCATCTGCATGAACATCTCATAACCAAAAGTGTCCTCCGCGAGCGGCAGGCCGGCCATGTAATATTTTTCCGCCCCTTTTTCCTTCACGTAAACCGCTTTTATTTTTTCTCCCACTTCATGCGCGATATCTTTACTTTCCACCGGGACATAAATAGCCGCACCCCGGCCGTCGGATGAAATAAGCCTGTCTTTAAACATCGGATTATCGAGTATCTCCCTTTTTAGTTTCTCAAGCTCATCATTCGTTTTCGGAACTTCCGCCATCGGAGGCCTGACATTCAGCGTCCCGTCCCTGGATACCACATTATTGGTTACGGTAATACTCAGGACATCATTCGCGATAACGCCTTTTATTTTCAATATTTCATCTGTGATTCTTTTTATTTTTTCAAGGCTGTCCGGATTGAAAATTCCGCCGTCTTTCACGATACCCAGGACAATAAGTTCTTTTATACCGAATTCTTTTTTTACTTTTTGATGAAAAATCCTTACCGGCTCGTCCGCCTTGAGCATGTTTTCAGGATCCGTGTCAATCTTTATCTTCATGAATTGAGCGGTAAATAAAACCGTTAAAAGCACGGATAAAGCGACAACGGTTTTAGGATAATCAATAGAAAAGCGGACCAGCCTCATAATTAATTTTCTCATACGTTGCCTCCAAAATTTTTATTACGTTCTTTTATTAGAATAAATGAATATATTTATCAAAGTCATATTAAATATCAACACCTTCCTAACCTAAAACGTCAACACCTTATCGGCCTCTGTTACCCAGCTCGACAATTGCAGCATTGTGCTGATTTCAACGCCTTCGATAATAGCAAGATTTCTGATGCCGCGAGCGTCGGAACAGGTCCCGCATGTCTTGACCTGCGCCCCGTCTTTTATCAGGCCTTTAAACATATTTTCGATGTTGTAATAACCGTTTGGTGTTGACTGGTTCGGCAGGGCGCAAGTTACCGCGTCCGCCATGAGAAAAACGCGGATCTCGGCCTTCTGCTGTTTTTGCATGGCCGTTGCCAGCCGCAGCGCGTTATACGCCTTCTCAGAACCATATCCCGCGTCATTAATAATAAATAATATTTTCATATCTCTTCCTTTCTTAATGTTTAATAGAATCTTAGTATGGGACTTATTGCTAAAATTAAAATCGCGAAGACAAAGCAAATCTTGCATAATTTTTTTCTTTTTGCCCGAAGCTCGAAAAATTTCCCGGCCATATCCTCCGGCGGTTTAACATCCGGGGAAAATTTTAAAAATATCTCCTTTATTTTCGGATTAATAAAAAATGAAATATTAGCGGCTATCGCCGCCATGCCCAGGACAAAAACATGTTTGAGTATAAAAGCCGCAAACACAGTCCGGCTGAATTCCTTCATCTGTCCGTGAAATATATATTGTGTCCCTGAAAAACCAAAACCTGTAATAAAAAGCAACGCCATAAACGTCCAGCAGAAAGGCTCCAATCCCTGGATAGTATCCTCCACCACTTTATCAAGCTGATAATGCAGTGTCTTCCCAAACTGGGCCCGCTGGTTAACAAGCCTTAAATTATAAAATGGAGCGGCGGCGCATCCGACAAGGGCGATGTTGTGAATAATAAGCAAAATAATGTAAATTAAATTCTCCATTTCGACCCTCCTTTGTTAAATTATCACTTTTTGGTTTTACGTATGTCCTGAGATAACTTTTCTGCCTGGGCTAATTTTTTAAGTAACATTTCCCTGATAATATCAAAGGCCTTGCCGATCTTTGGATCAACCAGGGAATAATAGATTGTTGTGCCGTCTCTCCGGGTTTTAACAATACCTTTCTCCCTTAAGATACTCAGATGCTGCGAAATATTTGACTGGGGGATATCCGCCATTTCCGCTAATTCGCCCACCGATAATTCTCTCTCTCTCAAAAGATTAAGTATCTCCAGCCGTTTAGGCGAGGTAAAAACCCGGCACATTTCCGCGTGAAGTTCGAATAATTTATGCTCCATAATTTCTCCCTCTCAATGAGCACCGTAATGTCAAAAATCTCTTTGACATTTTATTAAAATTCCTTATCATTATCGATAAAAATCAACTTTTTAAATGCTCCCCCCTGTTTTTAAGAAAATTTTGAGGTATAATAATCATCATATTGTGG
>JBFMCF010000136.1 GCA_040754625.1 bacterium
CACAATATGATGATTATTATACCTCAAAATTTTCTTAAAAACAGGGGGGAGCATTTAAAAAGTTGATTTTTATCGATAATGATAAGGAATTTTAATAAAATGTCAAAGAGATTTTTGACATTACGCTGCCCCTACAAGGGGAATAAAAATGAAATTAATAATCGCAATTATTCAGCCATATAAATTAGAAGAGGTGAAAGAAGAACTATATAAATCGGATATAAACCTAATCACGGTAAGTGAAGTCCTGGGCCACGGCAGGCAGAAGGGTGTTACTGAAGTTTACCGTGCGGCGAGAGAGACGGGGAACCTGTTAAGAAAGGTTTGCCTTGAAATTGCCGTTAATGACGATTTTGTCGAACCGGCTGTAAAGGCGATTACAAAAGGCGCGAAAACGGGCGAGACCGGCGACGGTAAAATTTTTGTCCTGGATTTAAAGGAATGCGTCAGGATCCGGACCGAGGAACGCGGCTCGAATGCGATTGGCTAAGTTACTTTTTGATTTTTTTCTTTGAAATAATTTTCAAAAATACATCTGTTATCTGAGGGTCAAACTGCGTCCCGGAATATTTCTTAATTTCTGAAATGGCGTAATTGACTCCGGGATTTTTTCTGTAAGGCCTGTTTGATGTCATGGCGTCGAAAGAATCAACCAGGTGCAGTATTTTACTGCCTACGGGAATTTCGCTGTTTTTAAGGCAGTCAGGATAACCACAGCCGTCATTTCTTTCATGGTGGGATTTTATCAGCGGGATAACGTCCTCAAGCTGTTTTATTCCTTCAAGGATTTTTGTGCCTTTCAGGGGATGCCCGTTGATGATTTCACGTTCATCATTTGTGAGATTCCCGTTTTTATCAAGCAGGTTGTCGGGAACGGCGATTTTCCCGATGTCATGCAATAACCCGGCCAGTTTTATTCTCTTGGTTTCATTTTCATCCAGTCCCAGGTTCTTGGCGAGTTCTTCCGCGTAATTTGCCACATTTTCAGAATGGCCTTTTGTCCAGGGGCTTTTCGCTTCAAGGGCGCTGACTAATACGGTTATAAGTTTGATAAAAAGTTCTTCAAAGGCGTCAATTCTTTTTTTAAGTTCTGTTTCTGAATTGAGGAGCCTCTGGTGTGTCTTTTTCAATATAGTGATGTCTCTGGCGACAATGATTGCAAAAAGAAAATTGCTTTTATCATCATAAATCGGTTTTTTACTTAAATAAAACCACTCTCCGGATATTGTGTTTACTTCGATGTCCTCAATAGTTTTATTCCCGTTGAGATAATCTTCAAGATTAACATTGTTGTTTTTATTGTCATATGGAAAGATATTATAAAATTTAGTGTAAAGTATCTTGTCAATAGGCTGGTTAATATACCTTATAAAGCTTTTGTTGCATCTTTGGATATTGGATTCTTTATCGATAAGGACGATAAATTCGAAAGCGCTGTCAAAAATCGTTTCCCATTCTTTTTTTGCTTTTGATATATTATTGATTAAAGTATCGCGTTCTTTTTCATTTATTTTATCTTTTGAAATATCGCGCGCGATCGTTTTTGTTTTAATTAAATTTCCCTTGTCATCGACCTCCGCGAAAACATTCAAGCTCGCGGGCAGAACGGAATTGTCTTTGCGGACAAATTCTCTCTGGACGTTTAGCAAAATCCCGTTTTTCGCAAGCGTCCCGAATGTATCTCTAAAAAGAATTTTGGATTTTTCCGTAAAAAAATCAGTAAGCGGTTTTCCGATAATATCTTCCCTTGCGTAACCCAGCATCTCGATGCCGGTTTTATTGCAGTCTATTATAATCCCGTCTTTATCGATTGAATAATACATGTCAGGGGCGTTATCGTATAAATCGCGGTATTTTTCTTCGGATTCTTTCAGGAGTTCTTTTGCTTTTGTGCTTTCCTCGTAAAGCCTCGCGTTTTGGATGGCTGAACCGATATGCGCCCCGATCGCGGATATCAGGTGTATTTCTTCCCTGTTGAGGACATGGGGCGGCCTTGTTAAAATATTCATAACACCTACAATTTCATCTTTCGCGTATATCGGGACGCCGATAAAAGAATTGAGGTTTTCGGCTATTACTACGGGCCGGGCAATGCGCGGGTCGTGGGAAGAATCTTCGGCAATGTAAATAGTTTCTCCCGATTGCGCGATACGGCCTGTTAATCCTTCGCCGATTGCTATGTGTGTTTTTTTGTAATCATTAACAAAAGCATCAGATAATCCTATGGATGCTCCCCAGAAAAGACAGTTTGTCCCCTGGTCTTTTAAAAAAATCATGCCCACGGACGCGTTTGTAATTTCAAGTGTTCCTGTCAGAACATCATTAAGGACTTTATTTAAATGCAGGGATGAATTTGCGGTCACACCGATGTTTTTTATTGATTCAAGCTTGTTTTGTATATTTTTCAGGTCTTTGGTTTGTTTCTCCACTTCTTTTAAAAGTTTTTCATTTATTTTTCTAGATATAAATATGAAATAAAAGGCCCCGGATACTATAATAAAGATAATAAGGCTGATTAGTATTTGCTGTGCCTGATAGGCCTGGTGAAGTATAAACTTAAATTCTTCATTGGTTGTGTCAAGGGTGGTTTTGAAAGATTGATGCCCGATAATTAAAATTATAAAAACCGTCAACAAAGTTAAAATTAATATAAACCATTGTTTTTTAGTATCTATAAGTTTTTTATTTAAACTCATCCTGCTCCTTGGCTTATTGTAATACTTGGCTTTATCGACAGATTCAGGGTTTTTTTAAAATTAAATTTTGAAAGGATTCACAATATTTAATATATATGCATAAAAATTCCGATCGTATAATATATTTTTTAACAATTTAAAGAAAACTGGCTTAAAAAAAATTTTGAATTAAAGTTACCAAATACGCAATTTTTTTACTTGTATATCTGATTAGGCACAAAGTGGTGCCAAATTAAGCATTTCGGGAACACAGGCGTTCAGATAAGTAGTTATGAGCAAAAGTTATAAGTTAAAAGATTGAAACCTTGAGACTTAAAACTAAGAAGCTAAAACTATATGATTGGGCGCCTTTTTTATTGCAAAAAATAAGAAAAAATCATTAAGGAGGAAAAACTGATGCCGGAAAAAAAGACAAAAGAGGTAAAAACAGAAAATCCGCTTGCAAACGGCGGTTTTAACGAAAAAGCCGCCAGGGATGTTATTAAACTTATTAAAGAAAAAAACATCCAGATAGTTGATTTGAAATTCAATGATTTACCGGGATTATGGCAGCATTTTTCAATCCCCGCTTCTGAATTATTAGAACAGGAAGATATTACCCGTTCTATCTGGGTGGATGGAATCGGGTTCGACGGCTCATCAATACGCGGGTTCCAGAAGATCCAGGAATCAGATATGATTATGATACCCGACCCTTTAAGCGCTGTTATTGACCCGGTTTGCGAGGTCCCGACTTTAAGCATTATTTGCGATATTTATGACCCCCTTACCCGAAAACCATACTCGCGGGACCCAAGATATATCGCGAAAAAGGCCGAACAGTATCTCAGGGATTTAGGCATAGCTGACAGCGTGTTTTTCGGACCCGAGGCGGAATTTTTTATTTTTAATGACATCCGTTTCGACCAGAATGAAAATTCAGGGTATTATTTTATTGATTCAAACGAAGGGGATTGGAATACAGGGAGGTCCGAAAACCCGAATTTAGGATATAAGGTCCGTTTTAAAGAAGGTTATTTTCCTGTGCCTCCTCACGATTCACTGCAGGATTTAAGAAGCAGGATGATTTTAAAAATGAAGGAAGCCGGGCTTAAAATTGAAGTCCATCACCATGAGGTTGCGACTGCCGGGCAGTGTGAAATCGACATAAAATATAATACATTGACAAAAATGGCTGATGATCTTTTGATGTATAAATATATTATCAAAAATATGGCAAGGAAAAACAATATGGTTGCCACCTTTATGCCAAAGCCTCTTTTTGGTGACAATGGTTCAGGCATGCACTGCCACCAGAGTTTGTGGAAAAACGGGGTTAACCTCTTTTATGACAAGGACGGCTACGCTCTTTTGTCCCAGACCGCGAAATACTACATCGGCGGGCTCTTGAAACACGCGCCAAGTTTAATGGCTTTTTGCGCGCCGACGACAAATTCATATAAAAGACTGGTGCCCGGTTATGAGGCACCTGTGAACCTGGTTTATTCCGCGAGAAACAGGTCTGCCGCAGTCCGGATTCCTATGTATTCAAACAGCCCAAAATCAAAACGCATTGAATTCAGGCCGCCTGATCCTTCATGCAACGCATACCTGGCTTTCAGCGCGATGCTCCTGGCTGGCCTTGACGGGATAAAAAATAAAATTGACCCGGGAGAACCCACGGACATGGATTTGTTTGAAATGAGCGAGGATGAATTGAAACATATTCCGACTGTCCCTGGTTCACTTTACAGTTCCCTAAAAAATCTCGAAGCTGACCACCAGTATCTGTTACAGGGGGGGGTATTTACAAAAGACGTTATTGATGTATGGCTCGAATATAAGTATAAGAGAGAAATTGATTCAGTCAGGATGAGACCTCATCCGTATGAATTTTATCTGTATTTTGATATTTAATATAGGTCTTATAAGACCTATATGACCTATTGTAGCAGCGGGCTTGCCCGCTGCTACGGGATTAATTATGGTTCTTATCATCAAACACATCGGATGTGAAGGTCCCGGGACACTGGGAGATTTTATACATAAAGCCGGCATAAAAACAAAAGTTGTTGAACTTTGGAATGGGGAACCTCTGCCGCCGCCGGATAAATGCGACGCTGTTATTTCACTTGGCGGGCCGATGAATGTTTACGAAGAGGATAAATATCCTTTTTTAAAACAAGAGGACAAATTTGTAAAAGAAATTATTAAAAAAGAAATCCCTTTTCTTGGTATTTGTCTCGGCAGCCAGATACTGGCCAAAGCCTTAAACGCGAAAGTCCTAAAGGCTCCCCAAAAAGAGATTGGCTGGTATCCTGTAAATTTGAATAAAAAAGAGCATAACGACCCCTTATTCAAAAATTTATATCCTGAGCTGGTTGTTTTTCAGTGGCATGAAGACACGTTTGAAATACCCAAAAAGGGTGTTTTGCTGGCTGAATCAAAAACATGCAAAAATCAGGCGTTTAAATACGGTAAAAATGCGTATGGTTTTCAATTCCACATTGAAGTTACGCCTCAAATAATAGATGAATGGATAGATGAATACGCTGTAGAAGGGGGCGCGGACATTGATATTATGAAGATACGCGGGAATACACACAGGGTGAATAAAATATTTAATAAACAGGCTAAACTTATTTATATTAATTTTTTAAAAATATTAGAAGCTGTTTCATAAGTCTTATAAATATGATTACAATATTTATTTCTGAAAATGAAAAAAAAGCAAAAAAAATAATCAGCGAGATATTGTCCAAGGAAGGATATACTGAATCTGATATTTTGGACCAGGGGAATATTTTTAAAATTGTGAATAAAGAAAAAATCAGTGACTTGGAGCCCTTAAAGGAAAAAATTATTGAATTGGAAGAATCTTTCTTCAAGGAAAATAAGGGCGTCTTATACAAAGTGGTTTTAGAGGCCATAGAAAAGCCTTTAATAGAACATGTCCTCGAACACGCCGAAGGTAACCAGTTAAAAGCCGCAAGAATATTAGGGATCAACCGCAACACAATGCGCGCGAAAATCAAAAAATTCGCTATCAAGCCGGAAACATATAAATAAAAAAAAGGCATTGTTTTTTTAAGATGATTTCGCTGTTTCGTCCTGTTTTTAAAATTGTATTGACAAAAAATATTTAATTGTTATAATGTCTGATAAGACAAAGGCGTCTGCGAAGTGCGGAGGCCTTTTTCTGTTTAAAATACATTAAAAGAGGCGCCTGAGGCGGCGTCTCTTTTTTAATTAAGGTTAAACTTATTTTTTTATATGCGTCAATAATAATCCAAATCAATATAAATTAACAGGTAACTTGTTATGAATAAAAGAGAAATATTCGAGAAAAATGGGTTATATGACTCCGGGTTTGAACATGATTCCTGCGGAGTCGGTTTTGTCTGCAATATTAAAGGAAAAAAGTCGAACGAAGTTATCAAACAGGGATTAGAGGCTTTACGCCGGCTGGCCCATCGCGGGGCCACGGGGGCTGACCCCAGGACAGGTGACGGGGCGGGTATTTTAATCCAGATGCCGCATGAATATTTTAAAAGGAAAGCCGCTGGATTTAATATTAACCTGCCGGAAGAAGGTCATTACGGGAGCGGCCTTGTTTTTTTACCGACAAATTCAAGTGACAACCGGTTTTGCAGGGATACTTTCTCAAAAATCGCAAAAGAAGAAGGACAACCTATTCTTGGATGGCGAAGGCCCGATATAGATAACAGCGGTATCGGGAAAACGGCCCGTGAAAGCGAACCGGTAATAGAGCAGATATTCATCGGGCGGGATAAAAGTATAAAAGACCAATTGGCTTTTGAAAGGGCCCTTTATATTATCCGTAAGCGTGTTGAAAATGCCGTCCGTAATTCAGATATCATTCAAAAATCATTTTTTTATATTACTAACCTTTCCAGTAAAACTTTCTCGTATAAAGGGTTGTTAATGCCGGCCCAGGTAGAAAATTTTTTTCCCGACCTTAAAGAAGACGGCCTTGTAAGCTCCCTTTGTCTGGTCCATTCCCGTTACAGCACGAATACGTTTCCGACATGGGATTTATCCCAGCCTTTCAGATACTTAGCCCATAATGGTGAAATAAACACTTTAAGGGGAAATATCAACTGGATGCGGGCCAGGGAAGGCCTGTTGAAAAGCGTTTTATTTGGCAGGAAGTTAAAGAACCTTTTCCCGGTTATTGTCCCCGGCGGGAGCGATTCAGCGGCGCTTGATAATGTTTTTGAACTTCTGGTTTTATCAGGAAGGTCCCTTCCTGAAGCGATGATGATGCTTATCCCGGGCGCCTGGGAACGCAACAATTTAATAGATGAAAAGGTCAAAGACTTTTACAGATACCACGCGTGCCTGATGGAACCATGGGACGGCCCGGCGGCAATCGCGTTTACCGACGGGACAAAGATTGGGGCCTTGCTTGACAGGAACGGCCTCAGGCCCGCGCGGTATATTGTTACTAAAGACGATTTTGTGGTAATGGCTTCGGAAATGGGTGTCCTGGACATTTCCGCGGAAAACATTGTTCATTCAGGCCGGCTCGAACCCGGGAAAATATTTTTCATAGACACCGAATTGGGCAAAATTATCGATGATGCCGAGGTAAAAGAAAAAATGGCGTCATTACACCCTTACGCGGGGTGGCTTAATAATATGATTGACCTTGAAGAAATAGCGGAAGAACAAAAATTTGAAAATAAAAATAATATTGATCTTTTAGAGAATTTAAAAACCTTCGGTTACACGCGCGAGGACCTGAAACTGATAATAAAACCGATGGCGGAAACCGCCCAGGAGCCAGTCGGATCAATGGGGAATGATACGCCGCTCGCGGTTTTATCGAATAAACCTCATGTCCTGTATAATTATTTTAAACAGCTTTTCGCCCAGGTCACAAACCCGCCTGTTGACCCTATCCGTGAAGAGATTGTTATGAGCATGGAAAGCTATCTCGGGCCGGAAAAGAATATTTTTGAAGATGGGGCGGAGCATTGCGTGAAGCTCAGGGTGAAACAGCCGGTTCTGTCCAATAAAGAACTTTTTTCGATTATAAATATCAAAGAAAGAAATTTTAAAACCAGGGTTATACCTGTTCTTTTTAAAGTCAAGGATGAACGTGGCTTTGAAAGAGTTTTAAATAAAATAGGAAAAGATGCTGAAAGGGCCATAAAAGATGGATTTACATTTATCGTATTGAGTGACCGGGGTATTGATAAAAATCACGCTCCGCTGCCCATGCTGCTTGCTTTGGGCGCCGTGCACCAGTATCTTGTCAAAAAAAGTTTGCGAAAACAAATAAGCATAATTGTCGAAAGCGCCGAACCAAGGGAAGTCCATCATTTCGCGCTTTTATTCGGTTACGGCGCGGATTGTATTAATCCATACCTTGCTTATGAGGCTGTAAATGACCTTATAAAAGAGGATGAGTTAAAATTGGACGTGAAAACCGCGAATTACAATTATATTAAAGCCGTGAATAAAGGTATTTTAAAAATACTTTCGAAAATGGGGATTTCCACCCTGCAGAGTTACAGGGGCGCGCAGGTATTTGAAGCCGTCGGGTTAAGTAAAGAAGTTATCGACAAGGGTTTCACGGGAACTGTTTCAAGGATAGGCGGGGCGGACATTAGAATGATCGCCGGGGAATCTATATTGAGGCATAAAGAGGCTTTTAAGGCGGGGAATTTAAATGTTAATATCCTTCCAAGCGGGGGGCAGTATCAATGGAAAAAAGACGGTGAATTCCATTTATGGAACCCGGAGACCATCGCGGCTTTACAGGATGCCGTTAGAAACGAGGATTACCGGAAATACAAGGAATTCGCGGGTTTGATTAATGACCAGTCAAAAAATCCGGCCACTCTCAGGGGTATTTTAAAGATATCCGCCCCTGCCGGAAAACAATCTATTTCTATTGATGAAGTTGAACCGGTTGAAGAGATATTTAAACGTTTTGTCACAGGGGCCATGAGTTTTGGTTCGATCAGCCGGGCCGCGCATGAAAGCCTGGCAATCGCGATGAACCGGATAGGCGGGAGGTCAAACACAGGCGAGGGCGGCGAGGACCCTCAAAGGTTTTTTCCAAGGCCTGACGGCAGTTCGTGCCGGAGCGCGATAAAACAGGTGGCGTCGGGAAGGTTCGGGGTAACGACTAATTATCTGGTTAACGCGGATGAGATACAGATTAAAATAGCGCAGGGCGCGAAACCGGGAGAAGGAGGCCAGCTTCCCGGCCATAAAGTAAGCGCTATTATCGCTAAAACGCGTTATACGACACCTGGTGTGACACTGATTTCTCCCCCGCCGCACCATGATATTTATTCGATAGAAGATTTGGCGCAGTTGATTTTCGATTTAAAAAATACAAATCCGAAGGCAAGGATAAGCGTGAAATTAGTTTCTGAGATAGGAGTTGGAACAGTTGCCGCCGGTGTCGCGAAGGGACACGCAGATATGATTTTAATTTCAGGGGGCGACGGCGGGACAGGCGCGTCTCCTCTGAGTTCGATAAAACACGCGGGACTGCCGTGGGAGCTTGGAATATCCGAGACGCACCAGACGCTTGTTTTAAATGACCTTCGCAGCCGTGTCAGGCTTCAGACAGACGGCCAGATGAGGACAGGGCGTGATGTCGCGATAGCAGCGATATTGGGTGCTGAAGAATATGGCTTTTGCACTTCGGCTTTAATTGTTTTGGGATGTGTAATGCTTCGGCATTGCAACCTTAATAACTGTTCGGTAGGTATTGCCACGCAGGACGAATACCTGGAAAATAAGTTCCGCGGCAAGCCCGAAGATGTAGTGACTTATTTTCATTTTGTGGCGCAGGAACTCCGTGAATTATTAGCTTCAATTGGAATAAAAACTGTTAATGAGCTGATTGGTGAAACACAATTACTTGAGGTTAACCGGGACATTCTTCCATGGAAAGCGAAGGGGATCGATATGTCGCGGATCCTTTATAAACCCGAAATGCCGGAGGAAACAGGCCGTTTCTATATTACACCGCAGGACCATAATATTAATGATGTTCTGGATCGGAAATTAATTGAACTTTCAAATCAGGCCTTAAAATACAGGAAACAGGTAAAAATTGAATTACCGATAAAAAATGTCAACAGGGCGACCGGCGCGATGTTAAGCGGCGAGATTTGTTTGAAGTACGGCGAGGAAGGACTGCCGCCGGATACTGTTTATTGTAAATTCAACGGGGTGTCGGGCCAGAGTTTCGGAGCTTTTCTGGCTAAGGGAGTAACTTTTGAGCTTGCGGGTATGGCAAATGATTATGTGGGAAAAGGTATCTCAGGCGGTAAAATAATTATTTATCCCGATAAAAAATCGGGATATAAAGCTGAAGAAAATATTATAATCGGAAATACGGCGTTTTACGGCGCGATTGCCGGGGAAACATATATTCGCGGGGTTGCAGGCGAACGGTTTTGTATCCGTAACTCGGGGCTTTACGCGGTGATAGAAGGAGTAGGTGACCATGGCTGTGAATACATGACAGGCGGCAGGGTCGTGGTTCTCGGCGGGACCGGGAGGAATTTTGCCGCGGGGATGTCGGGCGGGATTGCCTATGTTTATGATAAAGATAAAAGCTTTAAAGACAGATGCAATATGGAAATGGTTAAACTGGAAAACCTGGAGAAAGAAGACGAGGACATGATAGAAAAACTCGTCATGTCGCACCATACACATACTCAAAGCACGCTTGCGAAAAACATAATCGATAATTTTGAATCAGAAATAAAAAAGTTCGTCAAGGTAATGCCGATGGAATATAAACGAATACTGGATTTAAAGAAACTTGAAGAAAAAAAAGGTTTGAGCGAGGTATCTGAAGGGTGAAAACTCAAATGAAAAATGCAAAATGTAAAATGAAAAAAAATGAGAGATTTAAAAGGCTATATAAAAATTAAAAGAAAAAAACCGGAATACCGTCCGGTTTGTGAGCGGGTGAAAGATTTCAGTGAGGTGTCCATATTGCGCAAATTGGAACATTCAATTGAACAATCTTTGCGCTGTATGGATTGCGGAACGCCTTTTTGCCACTGGGGATGCCCCCTGGGGAACATTATTCCTGAATGGAATTACCTTTTATCGAATAATAAAATTGGCAGGGCGGCCGAGCTTCTGCAGTCAACCAATAATTTTCCGGAATTTACAGGAAGGATTTGTCCCGCGATATGTGAATACGCGTGTGTCCTTGGAATTAACGATGAAGCAGTGACTAACCGCGAAAATGAACTGGCTATAGTTGAAAACGCGTTTAAACAGGGGTTTATAAAAGCAAATCCTCCGGGAAAACGCACGGGAAAAAAAATCGCGGTTGTCGGGTCCGGCCCTGCGGGACTGGCATGCGCCGACCAGCTGAACAAATACGGGCATCACGTTACGGTTTTTGAGCGGGACGAAAAAGCGGGCGGGATACTCCGCTACGGGATCCCTGATTTTAAACTTGGGAAAAATATTATAGACCGCCGGCTGGAAATTTTAAAAAAAGAGGGGATAAAATTTAAAACAAAAGTCAATATTGGTGTCGATAAACCGGTGGCGGATTTAAAAGAAAAATTTGACGCGATTTGCCTCGCGGGAGGGAGCAGGTCTCCCCGCGACCTTAAAATTGATGGCAGGGAATTAAAAGGAATATATTTTGCGATGGATTTTTTAATACAGGCAAACCTGCGTAATGAAGGAAAAAGGATACCAAAGGATAAGCTGATTGACGCAAAAGGTAAAAATGTCGTGGTCATCGGCGGCGGTGATACAGGGGCCGATTGCATAGGAGTTTCACACCGCCAGGGGGCGAAATGCGTGGTGCAGCTTGAAATCCTGCCTTGCCCGCCGGGGGAACGCACGGGTGATTTCCCATGGCCGAAATATCCGATGCTTTTTAAAACCTCGACGAGCCATGAAGAGGGCGGCGAAAGGAAATGGAGCGTTTTAACCAAAAAATTCACGGGGGAGAACGGTTACGTTAAAAAAATTATCTGCGTGAATGTAGAATGGCAAAAGGACGCGAAGGGTTCCAATGTGATGAAAGAAATCCCGTGTACCGGATTTGAGATTGACGCGGACCTTGTAATACTTGCCCTTGGTTTTGTCCACCCTGAACATGAAGGCCTTGTCAGGGATTCCGCGGTCGGGCTGGATACGAGAGGCAACGTTAAAACAGATTCAAATTACCTCACATCCCAGGAAGGTATTTTCGCCTGCGGCGACATGCGCCGCGGCCAGTCACTGGTCGTATGGGCGATCGCCGAGGGCAGGAACTGCGCGAAGGCAGTTGATGAATACCTGAAAAATAAATCAATTTAATACATAACTGTTATTTTTCCAATGCCACTTTTAATACTTCATCAATCTTATTTACATAAATAAACTTAAGCTTGTTCTGTATATGTTTTGGGATTTCCATGACGTCTTTTTCATTTTTACTTGGTAAAATTATTGTTTTTATACCGGCCCGGAGAGCGGCAAGGACCTTTTCTTTTATCCCCCCGACAGGAAGGACGGTTCCCCTTAAAGTGATTTCACCGGTCATCGCGAGATTGTTTTTTACCCTGTGTCCTGTGAGAAGGGAAACAAGTGATGATGTGATCGCTACCCCGGCTGACGGGCCGTCTTTAGGTATGGCTCCCGCGGGAACATGCAAATGCAGGTCATGTTTTTCGAAAAAATCCTCGCTTATTTTATATTTTTGCGCGTGTGAACGGATATAGCTTAATGCCGCCTGGGCGGATTCTTTCATTACACTGCCGAGTTGTCCAGTCAAATTAAGGTTTTTCGAGCCTTTCATCATTGTGGATTCGACAAAAATAATATCACCGCCGGTTGGTGTCCATGCAAGCCCTATAGAAATACCGGGTTCGGTAAGCCTCTGGGCTGTTTCGGAAAAGAATTTTACCTGCCCAAGATAATTTGACAGGTTTTTCTTTTGTATAAGAAATTTATTTTTACAGTTTGAGCTTGCTATCTCTTTTGCGACTTTTCTGCAGATCGTGGCAATTTCTCTTTCAAGATTTCTTAAACCCGCTTCCTGGGTGTAATTCTGTATGATTTCAGGCAATGCGTCTTTGGAAAATTCCAGGTTCTCCTTTGTTAACCCGTGTTCTTTCAATTGGCGCGGGATAAGAAATTTTTCCGTGATAAACATTTTTTCATCCAGGGAATAACCGGGTAATTCTATCACTTCCATCCGGTCTCTTAAGGCCGGCGGGACAGGGTCAAGAATATTCGCGGTGGTAATAAATATCACTTTTGATAAATCAAAAGGAAGGTTAATATAATGGTCCGTGAAGCTGTAATTTTGTTCAGGGTCAAGCACTTCCAGAAGAGCGGATGAAGGGTCGCCCCGGAAATCAGTCCCGAGTTTATCAACTTCATCAAGCATAAAAACGGGGTTTTTTGAGCCGGCTTTTTGTATCCCCTGGATAATTTTCCCGGGAAGGGCTCCAACATAAGTCCTCCGGTGGCCTCTTATTTCAGCCTCATCTCTCACCCCCCCCAGAGACATTCTTATGAATTTTCTGCCAAGCGCCCTTGCGATGGATTTCCCCAGGGATGTTTTCCCGACCCCCGGCGGCCCTACAAAACACAGGATAGGGCCTTTCATATCCTGTTTCAATTTACGGACCCCAAGATATTCCAGTATCCTTTCCTTTACTTTTTCAAGGTTGTAATGATCATTGTCAAGAATTATTTTCGCGTCACTTATGTCAAGGCTGTCTTTTGTTTCTACGCTCCACGGCAGGGATATCAGCCAATCAAGATAATTTCTGGATACAGTATATTCCGCTACGCCCGGCGGCATTTTTTGCAGGCGGTTAAGTTCTTTCAGGGCCTCTTTTTCTACCTCTTTCGGCATAGTGGATTTTCCAATTTTTTCCTTCAGGTCTTTAACTTCGATACTGCGTTCGTCCTCGTCTCCCAGCTCATTTTGAATCGCTTTCATTTGTTCCCGGAGATAAAATTCCCGCTGTGTTTTATCAATTTTGTTTTGCACATTTTCCTGTATTTTGGACCCTAATTCCAAAAGTTTAAGTTCTTTATTCAAAAATATCGTGACCTTTTCAAGCCTGGTTTTTACGTCGAAAGACTCTAAAATTTCCTGTTTTTCGGACACATTAAGATTAAGGTTTGAGGCCACGAAATCAGCTAAAAGTCCCGGGCTGTCGATATTCATCGCGACGATTTTTAGTTCATCAGGAAGATACGGCTGAAGCGATATAATCTTCTGGAATTGATTGGCGGCATTTTTAGCGGTCGCTTCCAGTTCTATCGTATTGTTTATTATGTCTTTGACAGGTGTGATTTTTGAAATAAAATATGGTTCCTCCTGTATTATTTTGTCTATTTTAATCCTGCGGATACCGCTTAGTATTATCCTGATTGTTCCTTCAGGGAATTTTAAAAGCCGTATAACTTTCGCGGCGGTGCCGAACAAATATAAATCGGAAGGTTTTGGGTCGTCTATGCTGTCATGGATAGCGACCAACCCGAGGGTTTTATCGCCCGACATAATTTCATCCAGTAATTTAATTGATTTTTTAGAATTAATAATGAGCGGTATGCTGATAAAAGGGAAAAGCACAGTATCTCTTACCGGCAGTATCGGGAGTGTGTCGGGAATATCTATCCGTTCTAATTCTTCCTGGTTGAAACCGTCTATTTTACTCATGTTTATTTTTAAGATTTTTAGCCAGGACAATTTTTAAAAAACCGTTTTTATAAATCGCCTTGACTTTTTTAGTGTTTATTTCTACAGGTAAATATATAATTTTTTCAAAATAGCCCGTGTGTATTTCCATCTGGTTATAATTATTTGGTGTTTTATCATCCGCTAAAATGGAACGGCGGTGGCCCGCTATAGTCAAGGCGTCATTAGATATGGATATTTCAAAATCATCTTTTTTCATACCTGCGATTTCCATTATAATTATAAATTCTTTTTTGTTCTCACTTACGTCTGTCGGAGGATGCCATATATTTTCATTAATCATTGCCAGCGGCGTGTTGAATATGGAAATGTGCTTTATCATTTTCTCCATTTCATGATTAATACGGCCGTGGTTAGCGAATAACTTAATTTTTATAAAATGTGTCATTTTATTGTGTTTAATACCTGTCGCCTGAAAATATATCATATAAAAAAGGATAATGCAAATTTTTTTTTGTCTTAACTAAACAGCCAGTTTTTAACAATCAGCGCAAACATCAGACCTAAAGCCGAAATTATCCCTGAGTTTATAATCGCGAAGGCATGGGAACTTTTGTTAAATAATCCGGATTTATTTATTTTGTGAACGGCGGCGAATGAGATGATGCTTCCCGCTATAACAGGCAAAATCACTATCCACCGGAGCACCGGGACAGGAAGAACACTGGAAGGCGGTTTCAAAAGTTCAGCCTGGTAAATAGCGCGGAACGTTTTTACGCCCGCGGGATCCAATAACCCGTAAAATATATAACTGCCGCGGGTAAATACTTTTACAAACGCCAAAGCAAAATGGGAAAAGAAAATTAAAGGTATAAAAATACTGCTTTGAAACGCGATTATCTTGTTTAAAGATACCGGGTCATTCAAGGAACCCGGCGTTTCATCCTGGCTGGCAACAGGGTTGATTTTTACCTGTGAAAAGATATATGTCAGAAAAGACGGCAGAAAAACTATCATCCCCGGCAGGATAAAATAGACCCAGGGATAAAACACCGCCGCGGGCAGGCTCTCAGGAAATATTTTTTCCTGCAGATCCGGCCACAGCGGGACAAATTTCTCCATAATCATGCCCAGTAATAAAACAATAAAAAGCGTTTCGGAAAAAGGCCGATCATACGGCTGGAATATTTCTTTAAATATATTTCTTTTGTTCCAGCAGATATTATTGTTTGGGCAGAGTTTTATACACTGCCCGCAAAAATAACAATGTGTGTTTTCTTCAAGTGCCGCGGGAAAAATCCCGGCGGGGCAGGGGACGGCATTGTTTTTGAAAAGGGATTTGTTTTTCCCAAAAGAAACGGAGTAAAAATTTGTTTTCCCGTTGATGCATTCTTTAGTCATGCATTGTGAACACAGTTTTTTATCTTTTACGCGGACCTCCAGCGGGGAAAAACAGGAATAAATTCCTATCATACTGCCTATGGGGCAAAGGTATCTGCAGAAAACACGGCCGCGGAAAAGGAGCCCGAAAATAGCGCAGAGAAGAACAAAAATAAAAATAAGGCGGGCGGTTAAATCCGGGTAATGATTTAAATTTGTTAAATTTATTGTTATTTGTAAAAGGATAAAGACCACAGCGAGCGGATACCAGTTGCGGAGCAGCTTCGGATAATTGAGTTTTAATCCAAACTTGCTTGTAATGCCGTTAATCATACCGACAGGGCAAATGGCGCACCATGTTCTTCCAAAGAGAAGGACGAGAATAATAATCCCCATCATCCAGTATATCCAGAAAAGCAGGTTGCCGAGATTTGTATATATCAGCGGGTCAGGGGCGGGAACACCTTCAATATTATGATACGGCCAGGTCCATACCAAAATAAAAATAAGAATTACAAGCGTCAATAATTGAAAAATCCCAGGGAATATTCCTTGTTTTATTAAGTCGTTTATAAATTTATTTTCAAGCAGATTCTTCATATTATTTTTTTAATGACGACTCACGAATAACGTTTCACGATTTGCGGATTATCGATACAAACTATCCGGGTAAATCAGTTCTCCTTTTTCATTTTTATACGCGCATTTTTCCTCGCTGATACATTCAATCGCTTTCGCGGCCCATTCACGGACGGCGGTAACATCATCATTTAAGGCGGTCCTGATAAAAGGCAGGATTTTTTTATCTGTGAAACGGGTCAGTGATTGTGCGGATTTCTGCCTGACCTGCCAGTCGGGATGTTTTAACGATTTAATAAGAAAATCAATACCTTCCGGGTCCGCCAAGTCTCCAAGACTTAAAATTACAAACCCTGTGTTATCCTCATTCGCGATTTTAATAATATGGGCCGCAAGGCCTTTGCCTCCAATTTGCCCGAGCGCCAGGATACTTAATTTCTGCGTATTAATATCATTACTGTCCAGATTTTTTAAAAGAAACGGGACCGAGGGTTTGCCGATTTTTACAAGAGACCTTAGTATGTATTTTTTTGTATCTTCCTTTTCTTTGGAATACAGGCTGATTAAAGGTCCAATCGCGCTTGTATCGCCGATTTCTCCCAGTGCCCAGCACAAAACATATTTATGCCTGAAATCTGGCGAAGAAAGTTTTTCAATAAGTCCCGGGACACTTTCTTTGTCCTTTATATTTCCCAAAATGCCCGCCGCGTAGTCCTGCAAAACAGGGTCTTTGTCACCGAGAAGCTTTATTATCCCGGGGACAGCGGGCTTCCCGGTTTTTATTAAATTATTATACGCTTCTTTTTGCAAATCGGGATTTTTGTGTTTTAAATTTCTGATTAAAAATTTGATGGCTTTCTTATCGCCTTTATCAGCCTTTTGTGAGGCCGTTTTTATGTCTTCTATTGTGGTTAAATTAATAGGCTTCTGGTATAAAAATAATAATAAAATTACGCCTATTATTAAACCTGGTATTATAAATATTTTTTTAAAGTTCATAATTAAAATGTACCGCACTATGGGAGGCTACCATATTTTATTGACAATTATATCGACATCTCTTTTTATTTCATTGTCCTTAACAATAACAGCGGAGGGATTAATAGTCCCCTGGTCATATCTCCCGTAGAGATCCCCGATTTTCGGAGGACCTCCGAACCGGTCACGCGCGGCAAGATAATATGTTCCTCCCTGCGGCAAATAGACAATATACTTCCCGTCGGGCCCGGTTTTAACTGAGACAAATTTTGGGCGTTCCGACATCTGGACGTAAGTATAAACATGTACCCTGATGCCTTCAGCCGGGTTTCCGTCGGCGTCCCGTATCGTGCCGCTTATCCCTGTTTTACCGGTTTCCATGGCAGGAACAGAAGTTTTTTCATCTCCCTGTTTTATAAAACAGCTTATATCCAGGTTAACAGGCTCCCCGTTTTTTATTAAAACAGGCCCGACCGTTTCGCTTTTAATGTCGCCCGGCTGGACAGGTCCCGCCTGGTCCCCGCTCATTCTTTTTCTTGCCACAAAAAAATAAGAGCCTTCAGGAAGTTCTATTTTGAATTCCCCGTTTATATTGGTAGCTTCTGAAATTGAATATGGCGGGCCGTGCATATCAGCGCCTTCTTTGTAAACATAAATATAAATGTTTTCCACGGGCATAAGCGCCTTGCCTGATATAACAGATTTTTGGTCCTTTTTTTTGTCCCAAAACCACGCGTGACCGGAAGCGGTCAAAATAAGGAAAAATATTAATATCTTTTTCATGGGAAAACTCCTATAATAATAAACTACCATTTCAGTTATTCTCTTTCAGCAAATAAATCATCATCTTTGACTTTAATATCATTTTGGACAAATACCATCTCCTGTATTTCAGAAGAAATACTGTGGTCGGAATATGTATCGTCAAAGACCGCTATTTGAAAATGATAAGGATTATCCTCTGAAAACTCCATTCCCGGGTCATTTAACGGGTAAGTAATAGTTAATGTCCACAAACCGTTTTTATAACAACTTTTGGAATATATATTAGAAGTTCTTTCCGGATTTTGCAAGAAATATTTATTTTCATCTATGCCCGATGAATCAAGATTTATGCTCCAGATGAAATTATCTCTTGCATTTCTCGCCGCCCACCATATCCAAAGATTGTATATTTCATTATTTTTTGTTTTCATCTGGTGCGTCGGCGTAAGTATTGAATTTTGCACCTGCCACTCGTTTAAATGGCAGCTCGATAAACAGTTTTTAGATATGTTTTTGCCTGTGTTCCAGATAATTCCGAGGCCGTCTTCATTCCCTTTTGTTTTATTAAATGTTTTCGCGGCATTATCCCATAACGCAGGGCGCTCATTTTTACTTTTATCGGGCCATTGTATACGGAGAAACAAATTATTTTTGTTGTAAAAAGCGGAAAATTTAACTTTCACAGGGGAAGAGGGATCAGTATGATGGCAGGTTTTATTCGAAGCATGAATGGTTTCTTTATCGAGTTTTGAAAGTTTTGGCGGATTTTGGTTGAGCCTGCCATTTTCCACCGGGACATAATAAGATAAAGAGTTTTCCCAGTCATGTTCAGACGGTATATGGTCTATTTTAAAAACATAAAGCCTGTCGCCGGGCAATGAACAACCGGCTGAATTCAGTATCAAAACCAGCAAAAGAACACCTGATATATTTTTCATACAATAAATATATTATATCCGCGGGGTTATAGTTTCGCAATAATATATTTGTTAAAAATAATTAGTTGTGATATTATAATTTTATTATGGACAGAGCCGGCAATTTAAAAATTAAAGGGGAGATTTTATTTAATGAACCGATGTCGCAGCATACAAGTTTCAGAATAGGCGGGCCGGCGGACATGCTGGTTTTTCCATTGGATGAGGATGATATAACTGATATTTTGTTTTACGCCAAAGAAAGTCAAATTCAATGGTGTGTTTTGGGAAGAGGCACAAACGTTCTTGTGAAAGATAACGGGATCAGGGGGATTGTTATTAAAACGGATAAAGTATTAAACAAGATAGCATCCCATGATAATTTACTTAAAACATCAGCCGGCATTTTATTGCCGAAACTTGTAAGATTAACACAGGAATTGGGGCTTAGGGGGCTGGAATTTGCTGTTGGAATACCCGGCAATATCGGCGGGGCCATAGCAATGAACGCGGGTGTGAAAGATAAATGTATCGGTGATTTTGTGACCAGTGTATGGGGAATTACTGAAGACGGGGAAAGAAAAGAGTGGGAAAAAGAAGAGCTTGATTTCGGATACAGGCATAGCCTTTTTAACAGCATTAAATATATAATTACAGGAGCCGGTTTTTTATTGGAGAAAGATTCGCCTCAAAATATCAAAGACCGGATAGATGAATATATAAAAAAGAGAAAAGAGACACAGCCGTTGGAATATCCAAGCGCGGGGAGTATTTTTAAAAACCCGGGAGACGGGAAATTCGCGGCACAGCTTATCGATATGGCGGGCTGCAAAGGATTGCAAATCGGTTCCGCGAAAGTATCTGAAAAGCACGCCGGTTTTATTATAAACACAGACCCGTTAAAAGCGAAGGCGTCGGACGTTCTTTCATTAATTGAAGAAATCCAGAATAGGGTCGATAGAAAATTCAGGATAAAATTGGAGCCTGAGATAAAGATAATCGGTGAATAAAATAATAGCTTTTCTTTTAAAATTTTGTTAAAATAAATATTAAAGGAGGGCTTTATTATGAAAGGCAAAATACTCCATTATAATCGCAAAAACGAAATGCTCGGAAGACATGTGGTGAAAGATATTTTACAGCACCATTTATTGGGTATGATCAGGTCAAGGCAGGGGAAATTGCCTTTAAACTATATTTTGAGAGAGGGGCGCGGATTCAGGCATAAATAAATTATTGTATTTAGTGTGAGTAATTTGTCCCGATGTTCTTCGGTATCCCGAACCTCGATTTTATCGAGGCATCGGGATAGTTTGGGAAAATTTTTACGAAATAAAAATTTTAAGGGGGCGATTTGGTTTCGACAGGTATATATTAAACCTGTGCTCGCAGGCCGAGGTGCCATTGGCTCGTATAAACAAATGGTAAAACATAAACGCTAATAACGAATTAGCATTAGCCGCCTAGTCGCGGCTGACTGGGCAGGTTCCCGCCTGGGGAATTTGCCTGGTAAAAAATAAGCAGGATAGTCTTATTCTTTTACCTTGAGGAGTAAGATGAAAATCCTAAGGTTAGCTTTTTTTCTATTCCGCCGAAGTGAAGAGAAGAAAAGTGAAATATAAAAACTTTGGATAAGCCTGTAGGATACCAGATTTAATTATTCTTGGACGCGGGTTCAATTCCCGCCGCCTCCACCATGAGACTTTGAGACTTTAGTTGAGACTTTAGAGGGAGACTTTAGGGACGTTGTTTCCCAGAGTAAGTTAAATATTGACAAAGCATGTAAGTAGGGATATAATACTGCTCATGCCAAGACAAGCGAGATTAGATGCCACTGGTGGTTTGCATCATATAATGATCAGGGGCATAAATAAATCAGATATTTTTATAGACGATGAAGACCGGGTTAAATTTTTAGAACGAATGGGGCAAAATGTAATTGAAGGCAAATGTTCAATATATGCCTGGGTTTTGATGAAAAACCATGTCCATATTTTGTTTAAAACCGGAGAAGAAGGTATATCCGCGGTAATGCGGAAACTTTTGACCTGGTATGCTCAATATTTCAATCGCAGGCATAAAAGGACCGGCCATTTATTTGAAAACCGTTATAAATCGATATTGTGTGAAGAGGAAAATTATTTGCTTACGCTTGTAAGATATATACATCTAAATCCTGTACGGGCGAGGATTGTAAATAACCTGGATGATCTGGATAAATACCGATGGTGCGGCCATCACGCGTTTATTGCGAATTTAAAATATAAATGGATGGATAAAGATTATATCCTCTCTGAATTTAGTAATAAGAAAAGAACTGCGGGAAAGGCTTACCA
This sequence comes from bacterium, assembly GCA_040754625.1. Lineage (NCBI taxonomy): Bacteria > bacterium. The sequence continues at coordinate 21,302 of JBFMCF010000136.1, forward strand.
TAAATTCATTGAGGAAGGATTGAATAAGGGTTATAAGGAAGAATTGTCAGGCGGCGGTTTAATCAGAAGTGCCGGTGGATGGTCGAAGGTTTTATCAATGAGGACCCGAAATGAAAGAGTTGAGTTTGATGAAAGAATTCTTGGAGGGAATGAATTTGTCCATAATATTCTAAAAGAAGCAGAGGAAAAAGAAATAAGGCAATTAAAGCTTCGCCGGATGGGGAAAAATATAATAAATATAATAGAAGAAGAATGTAAAAAAAGCGGGGTAAATCCGATTGAATTAAAATCCGGCAGCCGGAGGAAAAAAGTAAGCCAAGTAAGAGCGATAATAGCCAATAGAAGTATTAAAGAACTTGGAATATCAATTGCTGAAGTTGCCAGGCATTTGGGGGTAAATACATCGGCAATATCGCGTGTCATAGTTATATAGAGTGTGAATAAGTGACGATGGCAAAACACAAAACACGAACGAGTATGCCATATATTGCTCGGCTCATATTCTGAATATGAATATTTAACAACTCTTCGCTTCTTTCGGTTTTGTTCAGAGGGAGTTAACTCCTTCTGAACATCCTTCTTCTTCTCTTTTTTACTCTTAAAAAGCCTGCTTACTTCTTCTTTTAATCTCTTAAATGTCTCTTTACTTATACAAAGTAATGATCTTACCTCTCTATCAAGGGGTATACCATGTCTGTTCCTATTTCCAAAAGTACCAAAAAAAGTTCTTGACAATGGGTTCTTTTGTGCTAAGATATTTTTTGAAAGTTCTTGTCGGATAAATATGTAAATTCAAAGAGGAGGAAATATATGTCGGAAAATGCCCACCATGGAGAGTTAAGCACAAGCAAAAAAGCCTTGATATGGGTTGAACTTGTAAGTTTCGGGTCACTGTTGGCTTATTTCCTGATTGGAATTGTCAAGCATGTTTTAGTGGTATATCTTGGTTTAGGCGGCGGGGCCCATCACTAAAATATTTTGATTTTCCATTAAATAAAATAGCAGTAGTTCAGCTTTTTTTTAAAAAACCTTCGATTTAGTTTTCGAAGGTTTTTTATTTTAAGATATTATTTATTTGACAGTTATTATTTTTTTTAATACAATTAATATTTAAATTAAATGTAGGTTAAAATGGGCCGTCAAGCGCTTAATTATAAAAATAAAAAATTATTTATTGAAGATGTAGGTTTCGAAAAACTGGTTGAAAAGTTTGGTACACCGCTTTATGTATATAGTTTTTCTGAATTAACAAAAAGTATCAAAACGTATAAGGAAGCTTTTTCTTCCTGTAAAACGTTATTTTGTTACGCCTGCAAGGCCAACAGCAGCCTGGAACTTTTAAATATAATGAGAAAATCAGGTTTTGGGACGGATATTGTATCGCGCGGGGAATTATTCGTTTCTTTGAAGGCCGGGGTCCCGCCGGATAGAATTGTTTACAGCGGTGTTGGCAAAAGAGAGGATGAGATAGTTGATGCGCTTGACGCGAATATTCTCATGTTTAATGTCGAATCGGAGGAAGAGCTTTTAGAAATAAACCGTGTGGCGTTAAATTTGAATAAAAAAGCCCGTGTAAGTTTTAGGATAAATCCGGATGTCGATCCTGAAACACACCGTTATATTTCCACGGGTTTGGCTTTAAGCAAATTCGGGATTGACATAAAGGACGCGGAGAAACACTATCAAAACGCGGTTAAGTTAAAAGGAATAGAAGTGGTTGGGTGCCAAATGCATATCGGGTCGCAATTAACTAAATTGTCCCCGGTTGTTGAGGCCTGCGGGAAACTGGTTGACCTGGTGAAAAGACTCAGGGAAAAGGGGGTAAGGATAACTTATCTTGATTTGGGCGGCGGCCTCGGCATTACTTATAAAAATGAGAAGGTCCCCGGACCCGGCCGTCTCGCAGAAAAAATATTGCCTTTAATCAAGCAATTAGATGTAATATTAATCCTTGAGCCGGGGCGTTCTATTGTCGGAAACAGCGGAGTTCTTTTGACGGAGGTTTTATATTTCAAAAATAAACATAATAAAAATTTTATTATTATCGATGCGGGTATGAATGATTTAATTCGCCCGTCATTATATGACGCATATCATGAAATAGTACCCTGTGTAATTAATAACAGCAAAAAAATCAGGGCGGATATTGTCGGCCCTGTATGTGAATCGGGGGATTTTTTAGCAAAGGACAGGTTAATCCCGCTTGTTCATAAAAACGATTATCTGTGTGTCAGGTCGGCGGGGGCATATGGGTTTTCCATGGCGTCAAATTATAATCTTCGTTTAAAACCCGCGGAGGTTATAGTGAACAATGACAAATTTTATTTGATAAGGGAAAGAGAATTATTGGATGATTTATTGAATCATCAAAAGATAGCTGGATTATGAAAGAGATAAATTTTACAAAGATGGTTGGAAACGGGAATGATTTTATAGTCATCGATAACCGTAATAATTTTATTTTAGAAAAGGATAAAAGCAATCTGGCAAAATTGCTTTGCACACGGCACTGGTCAATAGGCGCTGACGGGTTATTATTGATTGAGGAATCAAAAAAAGCCGGTTTTACCATGAGAATATTTAACCCGGACGGAGGGGAAGCGCAGATGTGCGGAAACGGCGCGCGCTGCGCGGTAAAATTTGCGTACTTGAAATTCTGCAAAAGCGAGAATTTAGTCATGGAGACAAAAGCCGGGATAATTAACGCCCGGGTGAAAAAAGAAATGGTGAGTTTGGCAATGACTGAACCCTCGCAAATAACTTTAAATTTAAACCTGAAATTAAAGGAGATGACGAAAGAGGTGTCTTTTATTAATACAGGCGTGCCTCATGTGGTATTTTTTACTGATAATCTGGATAAAGTTGATGTTTCCAAATTAGGTAAAGAAATAAGGTATTACCCTGAATTTTCTTCGCAGGGAACAAATGTTAATTTTGTCCAGGTTATTTCTGATACAAATATAAGGGTCCGGACCTATGAGCGCGGCGTTGAAGGAGAAACCCTGGCCTGCGGGACAGGGTCTGTGGCGAGCGCTATAATTTCATATCTGAAGAAAAACGTGATAAATCCTGTTAATGTGATAACTAAGGGCGGTGAATTAAAGGTTTATTTTAAAGAAAAAGATAAAAAAATAAATAATGTGTTTTTAGAGGGAAAAGCATCGGTTGTATATGAGGGCAGGATAGAACTAAAAAACTAAAAAAACGAAAATACTAAAGGATTGAAAAATAGTTTTTTGGTTCTTGAGTTTTTCGGTATTTTGGTCGCAATAAGGAGATGATACGATAAATTAAAAGTCAAAAGTGTTAGGTGAAAACTCTGGATTATAGGTAAAATAAACCATAGTCTGGAGTAGATAGGTTATAGGTTGAATTTGATTCTGGGGCTTAATTGACC
>JBFMCF010000137.1 GCA_040754625.1 bacterium
TTTTCAAGAGGGTGGTCTGCACTACATTCGTTTCTTTGTAATTCGCCTTCGCCGTATTAAGCTTTTCTTGAGCAACTTACCTAAAAAAATCTTCTTTCTCCTTTCAAACTGCGGAACTTGGGCTAGGATTCAAAATAGTTCATATGAACGATTAGCCATCTCTCTATTCCTAGAATTTATCGTAGCCCGATTTCTGATAAAATAATATCAGAAACAGAGTGCTCAAATAGGCGTGTTAGGAATAATGATAAAGAAAAAACTTTTTTGAATTCATGTTTTTATAAACAAATTAAAAATGGGTAAATATATGGGGTGGAGACCGTAAGCAAGAAAACATCTTTGCTATAGGGACAAATATTTCTCTTGACTTACTTTCTTATAGGCGTCCCCTATATCCTCCTATATCCTCCCAAAATTTTGCTTATTTTAAATTTTTAAGCTTCATTCAAATATCATATCTTTAATCCATGAAGGAAACACCGGGGAGCGCTGTGACAGCAATTCCGTCCAATCATCGTCATCTATAGTTTTGCCCGGCGGCAGCAAAAATTCGTAGTATGAATATACAGGCCCGCATGAAACGGCGTAACCCGGTCCATCGGGAATTAAAACATACATAAAAAGAGGCTTCCCGAGCCCGGCTTCGATATTTTGTTTTTGCGTGTTCTCACCCATTAACACAATCTGTGCGAGGGTCTGTTCAGTTTCATAAAATAATGCCTTTTCATGTTTATCGGGAAGTGCTGACAATTCTTTCAATTTGTAACCTATTTTCCAGATTACCCGGTATTCTTCCGCATTAATCGGGTTTTTCGCCTCAATCTCTTTTTCCGCGAGTTTTGCCAGAAACTCGAGCAGTGATATATATTCATTCAGATTATCTTCCGCTTTCTCCGTCAAATACTTATATGGAGCCAGTTTGTTTAGCAGCATTTTTACCGCCTCTTTTTCTGCGCGGTATATTTCCGGGTAAGGGTCTATAAAACCGCGGGTATATTTTATGTCACCCGATTTTATGTTTCCCATTCTGACAGCGCTCTTTATCCCTGCCAATTTGTATCCCGTCATATCAATCCACGCGCCAAGCGATGTAAAATATATTCTTTTATTCCACAAGCTGTCATTAACTCCCAAAGGGCCATTTGATTTAAACGAGGCAAAAATGCCGTCCCAAGTTTTTTTCCTGATTTCCAGGCTTGTCCACCAGTAATTTTCATCCATGCTTTTAATTATTTTAATCATATCCGCATTTGCCTTATTTACCCCGTCAAGGTCAAAAAAATTCTTCATCACTTCCGAAAAATCAACCGGCTCCTTTTGAATAGACAATAAGTATTTATTAAAAAACACCCGCCCGTTAAGGAAAACATATTGTGACGGCAAAGACTTGATGCTGTATTTACGGTAAGTTTTCAATTCAAACAAAAATTTTTCAATCAAACTGTCTTGTTCCAGCTGGATTATTGAAACCGGCCCGCCGAATATTTTAAAACATACATTGTCATAATCATTATAATTATACCTGCCGTCCCGCTGAAAAAATAAAGAATACAACTGGTTAATTTTCGCCCACATATCTTTTGTCTTATCTCTGTTCGTTTTACCCTCGTTAATCGCAAGATAAATCAAAAGCGAGCATCTTGCATTATGCAAAATATTCGAAGATTTCAATTCCCTGCTGATATCCGTTTCAAGAGTGAAGCCTTTCCCGTTAAACCATTCGATTATCTTGTAATATTTTCTTAAATGTTCTGAATCCCTGTAATAACCTCCCGGCGCGTACAGAGAATAATCATCGTTGACCTGGAATACCGGCGATTTGTTTATCCCGCGGGCATTTTTTATAAGCTCAATTTCCGCCGCTACTTTGCTTTTAATCTCCGGGAGCAGGGAAATATTTTCATCATCCAGGGCCAGCGCAACCGCAAAAAAACAAACATTGTCCAGCGCGGCCTTTTTTAACAACGGGTTTTTGATATCTTTATAATATTCTAATGATTTTTGATAAAGGGCCTTTGTTAACAATACTGTATCCGGGTATAAATGCTCTGTTTCAACAAACCATAAATATTTATGGATAATTTTTGAGGTGGTATTAAGGATGGAGTCAATTGTCACATAATTCGGTATTCCATGGTCTAAATTATATTGATATACATCATTAAAATTACCGGCAGGTTCATGCTTGCTTATAATAACAAAACCATTTGTTTTTAAAAAATCTATTTCTTTCTGGCTGAAACGAAAAGATTCTATATGGTCCTTGTTTAATTTTTCAAACCCGTTATCCGCCGCAAAATATCTGCTTAAACCGATCAATAACAGGCATATTACAAAATTTGCAGTTCTCATTATAATAAATCCCTCACATAAATTTACAATTACTTTTCTACTGCAATGAAATAAATATTAAGCGGTTTCAGGTTCTGGCCGGCATATTCCATTGCGGCCTCTTTTGATTCATACTCCCCAAAGAAAACCCTATACCAGACACCCTGTTTTTTCAAATCAATTTTTTTAACATAAGGCTGGAGGCCGACCGCATTTAATTTCTTAATATAGTCCCTCGCAAAATTTTCTTTTCTGAATGACGCTAATTGCAATGTGAAGGGTTTTAATACGGGTTTCTCTTCTTTTTTATTTGCTTTTTCAACCGTTTTTAATTTTTCAGACGGCAATAAGATATTATCATCATTTTTTAAACTTTTGTGGAATGTCAATGTTTCAGGACTTTCTTCTTCATATTTCGGTTTATCTGTCTTTTTTAATTTTTGTTTTTCTGAAGAAAGAAGATCAATTATTGTCTTGTAAGTATAGTTATTTTTCCCGCACCAATACCCTAAACCGAAAAAGATAGATATAATCAGCAGTATATTAATGATTTTCCCAAATAAATTACTGTTTTCTTTAATAGGGCGCTGTTTTTCCATTACATTTTTTCGGGAAGAGAGATTCCCATAAGTTCAAGACCGTTTTCAATGACCTGCCTGACCGATTTTACCAAATACAGCCTTGCCTGCATTTTTTCTTTTTTATCAGGCATAAGCACTTTATGTTTTTTGTAATAGCCATGAAATATACCCGCCAGTTCCTGGAGATATTTCGTTAAATGATGAGGTTCATGCGCCGTGGCGCATTCAGCAATAAGGCCGGGGAAATAAGCGAGCTTTTTTACCAATTCTATTTCAGGCTCCTCCTTTAATTCATTAAAATCAACTTTATAGAGCGGCGCCAATTTTATTCCCTGTGTTTTCATCGACCTTAAAATACTTGATATGCGCGCATACGCGTATTGCACATAATAAACGGGATTTTCCATCGATTCTTTTTTTGCGAGTTCCAAATCAAATTCCAGGTCCCTGTCACAGCTCCTCATTAAAAAGAAATACCTTGAGACATCGCACCCTACTTCATCTATTACTTCTTTTAGGGCAACAAATTCAGCGTCTCTTTTAGACATGGAAACAGGTTCACCATTTCGCAAAAGTGACACCAGTTGTATCAGAATAATGTCCAGTGAATCATACGCGTAACCAAAAGCCTCAACAACAGCTTTCATCCTGTCAACATATCCATGATGGTCGGCACCCCAGATATCAATTAATTTTTTAAAACCTCTTTCATATTTATTCTTGTGGTACGCGATGTCCGCGGCAAGATATGTCGGCCTTTTTTCTTTAGTGATAACAACACGGTCTTTATCATCTCCGAATGCGGTCGATTTAAACCAGAGGGCGCCTTCTTTCTCGTATATATAGCCTTTTTTATTCAGTTCCTCAATCGCGCTTTCCACCTGGCCCGATTCATGGAGAGATTTTTCTTTAAACCAGTTATCAAATTTCACTCCAAACTTTATAAGGTCATTTTTAATGTTTTTTAAAATGTAATTCCCGGTGAATCCGGAAAATTTTAAAAGTTCCGTCTTGCCTGGATTTTCGTCTTTCCCGCGGCGTCTATATTTATCTTTATATTTAGCAAATAACCCCTTTGCTATATCTTTTATGTAATCACCTTTGTAACCATTGTCGGGAAATTTTATTTCTTCCCCGCAAAGCTCCTGGTATCTTATCCATGACGAAAGCCCCAGTAATTCCATCTGGTTACCGGCGTCATTTATGTAAAATTCCCTTGAGACATTAAAACCCGCGAAAGACAGGATATTTGCCAATACATCACCGACTACGGCCCCGCGGCCATGCCCGACATGCAAAGGCCCCGTGGGGTTAGCGCTTACAAACTCCACCATTATTTTTTCATTTACTCCCATACCGGAAGAACCGTATTTCTTTTTCTTCTTTATAACCTCCGGTATTATTTCAAAAAGCCAGGAATCATGAAGATAAAAATTAATAAACCCGGGGCCTGCTATTTCTTTCTTTTTTATCCATGAACAACCAGGGTCGAAATATTTCAGGAGTGACTCGGCTATAATGCGGGGGGGGAGCCTCAACTGCTTGGACAACTGCATCGCGATATTGGCCGCAAAATCGCCGTGTGCCTTGTCCTTCGGGGATTCTAAAATTATATGGGGGACCGCTGTCAAATTTAAATTTTCTTCTGAAATATATTTATCGACAGCGTCTCTTATTTTCTGGACGAGGTCTTTTTTAATTTTTTCGCGCATCACTATTCCTTTACAGCTTCATACCAAAGCCTTTCAAGGTTAAAATATTTTCTGACTTTTTCTTCAAACAGATGGATAACAATGTCTCCAAAGTCGAGTAAAATCCATTTTGAATCAGGTTTTCCCTCGCGGTGATGATGTGTCTTTCCGTCTTCATCAAGTTTAATTATTATTTCATCCGCAATCGCGTTTAACTGCCTTTCTGTTTCTCCGCTCGCGATTACAAAATAATCAGTAAAAGAAAAACCTTTCATGTCAAGAGTAACAACATCATAGCCTTTTTTGCCTTCAATTATTTTTTTTATTTTTGAGACATAATACTCTGTTGAATCTTTTTTCGGGCGCGCCAATTTTACCTCCTTAGTTCTTTTACAGCCGCATTCCAAAAAGAAATTGTTTTTGGATGAAGCAACAGTCTTTTCTTCAACACGTAAAATATTTTGTTTTCAATAACCATTATAACCGCCTGGTCAAAGTCATCAAACGCGATGCTCCTTATTTCATCTACCATACGGTAGTCACGGTTATCTTCAATATGGTCAGCCACAAAAATTATTTTATCGAAAATACTCATATTGTTCCTGCCCGTTGTATGATATTTAACCGCGCTCAGGATACTTTTATCTCTTATCCCCAGCTCATTTTCTATAACCGCCGCGCCGACAAAACCATGCAGTAAATATGTATTTTTCAATTCAAAATCACCCGCTTCAATATTATATTTTTCAGTTAAATCCAAAAGCTTTTCTTCAGAAAATCCTTTTGCCCAGTCATGAAGGAGCGAAGCTATTTCAACTTTATTTATGTCAATTCTTAAGGATGGTTTATTTTTGACTAGATTTTCAGCCAGACGGACCGCCATCCGGCTTGTGGCCTTTGAATGTGTGAATAATTCCCTGTCCTGAATCTTCCGGAGTTTACCTAATATTGTATCTATACTGAGACCCATTATTTTTAAAGCCTTCCTTTTTCTTTTCTGATAGTTTCCCTGATATTTTCAAATGAAGTCCCTCCAAAAGACTTTTTACTGTCAACCGATTGGATTAAGGTAACATGTTCATAAATATCATCTTTAAACAAGCTGCTGAATGATTGGAACACTTTAAAATCCAGGTCTAAAAACCTTATTTTTTTATCAATGCAATAACGGACAATTCCAGAAGTTATTTTGTGCGCGTCCCTGAACGGCAGGCCTTTTTTGACTAGATAATCGGCTATTTCCGTAGCTTCAAGAAATCCAAATGACGCTGCCTGGATCATTTTTTTCTCATTAAATTTTATTTTTGGAAGCATCGCGGTATAAACTTCAAGACAATTTTTTAAAGTATCAACTGAATCAAAAACAGCCTCTTTATCTTCCTGCAAATCCCTGTTATAGGTCATCGGCAGGGATTTCATTATTGAAAGCATTGAAAGCAAATTCCCGTAAACTCTTCCGGTTTTCCCCCGGACAAGTTCACAAACATCCGGGTTTTTCTTTTGAGGCATTATACTGCTTCCGGTTGTAAATTCATCATCAATCTCAATAAACCCAAATTCCTGGCTTGACCACAAAATTAATTCCTCGCTTAACCTGCTGAGGTGCATTATTAAAAGAGACGCGTTAAACAGATATTCAATGGCAAAATCCCGGTCTGAAACCGCGTCCATGCTGTTTTCGGCTATTTTAGGGAAATCAAGAAGTTTCGCTGTCAAACTTCTGTCAATCGGGAATGTTGTCCCCGCTAAAGCCGCGGAACCCAGCGGCAGGATATTTATTCTTGCAAGATTTTCCGAAAGTCTTTCCCTGTCCCGTTTGAACATGAAAAAATACGCCAGTAAATGATGGGCAAGCGATACGGGCTGGGCGTGCTGCAGGTGCGTGTATCCCGGCATTATCAGGTCAACATTTTTTTCAGCGATATTCAATAAAATGCTTTGCAGTTTTTTAATCTGCAAAATCTGCAATTTTACTTCATCACGTAAAAACAGCCGTAAATCCAATATGACCTGGTCATTCCTGCTCCTTGCCGTGTGAAGTTTACCGGCTGCCGGGCCTATTTTATCTTTCAGCCGCGATTCAACATTAAAATGGATGTCCTCCATGTCTTTCCTGAAATTAAATTTTCCTTCTGCTATTTCTTTCCCGATTTCCTCCAATCCTTTGATTATTTTGCCGGCATCGTCTTTTGAAATTACTTTGCATTTTGCAAGCATCGTGACATGCGCGATACTCCCTGCAATATCATATTTTGCAAGCCTTTTATCAAAAGATACTGATTCAAGAAAATCCCTGGTCAAATTATTTATTTCCTTTTGAAACCTTTTACTTCGCAAAATATCAGCCATTATTTTTGTCCCTCATCCCTGTAATCTTACCGGGAAGCCCGAAGAGCTTAACAAACCCTTCAGAAGCCCTGTGGTCAAAAAGGTCACCCTGTTCATAAGTTGCTAAATCTTTTTTATACAATGAATACAAAGACTTGCGTCCAATAACTTCACAATTTCCCTTATATAATCTTAACCGGACGGTCCCTGTGACATATTTCTGTGTCTTCTTCATAAATTCACCAAGCGCCTCACGCAGCGGAGTAAACCACTGTCCAAAATAAATGAGTTCGCTGTATTTTGTTACCAGCTGGTCTTTAAAATGAAGCAATTCCCTGTCCAGGGTCAAACTTTCAAGCGCCCTGTGGCTTATATTTATAATCATGGCGCCGGGTGCCTCATAAATCTCCCGTGATTTAATTCCAACAAGACGGTTTTCAACCATATCCGTCCGGCCAATCCCGTGTTCCCCGCCCGTTAAGTTTAATTTTTCAATCAAATCAGCTAACCGGTATTTTTTATTGTTTATTTTTACGGGCATTCCGGAATCAAAATCTATCTCGATTTCCAACGGTTTACTGGAAGCTTCCCGGGGGGATTTCGTCATCTGATAGGCGTTCTCAGGCGGGGCCTTCCACGGGTCTTCCAGGAGGCCGCATTCAATACTTACTCCCCAGATATTTTTGTCAATACTGTACGGGGATTTTTTTGTCGCTTTTACTGGAATTTTATGTTTTTTGGCATATTCCATCTCTTCCTCGCGTGACTTCATTTCCCAATCCCGGAGCGGGGCGAGGATTTTTAACCGGGGCGCAAGATTCATCACAGCCAGTTCCAAACGGACCTGGTCATTCCCTTTCCCTGTACAGCCGTGAGCAACAGCATCCGCCTTTTCTTTTAACGCGATATTAACCAGGTGTTTTGCGATCAACGGCCGGCTCAGGGCCGTAGCCATAAAATAATTGCCTTCATATACCGCATTGGCATACACCGCGGGCAAAATGTAATCCTCCGCAAATTCTTTTTTCAGGTCTTCTATATATATCCTGCTCGCGCCCGTCTGTATCGCCTTTTTCTTTAACGGTCCAAGGTCCTCTCCCTGTCCGATATCGGCAGAAAAAGCGATTATCTCACATTTATATTTGTTTTTTAACCAATGAACAATAACCGAGGTGTCCAGGCCCCCGGAGTACGCGACAACGATCTTCTTTATCATATTTTTTTATCCCCCATCAATGTCAAAAGAACTGCCTTTTGCAGATGAAGCCTGTTTTCCGCCTGGTCCCATACAATTGAATTCGGACTGTCCAATACTTCACTTGTAATCTCAACCTCCCTGTGCGCCGGAAGGCAATGCATAATCACGCAATCTTTTTTAGCAAGCGAGACTAAATTCCTGTTTATCTGGAACCCTTTGAACTTCTCAATCTTTTTGTTTTCTGAACCTTCCTGGCCCATACTCACCCATACATCCGTATAGATACAATCGGCATTTTTCGCGGCCTCTTGAGGCAAATCAGTCAGAAGTATTTTTGCCCCATTTTTATCTGCTTCACAACTTACCTCGCATAAAATGTCCTTGTCGGGCTCAAATCCCCCGGGTACCGCCACCCACATCTCAACACCCAATTTCGCAGAGCCCTGCATCAGAGAATGACAAACATTATTACCGTCGCCTATATACGCAAATTTAATTTTTTTGAGGTCCTTTCCATGCTCGATCAGGGTAAAATAATCCGCCAGTGCCTGGCAAGGATGATATTTGTCCGTTAACCCGTTAATAACAGGAATACTGGATTCCCCCGCTAAAATTTCCACTTCCCCGTGGGAAAATGTCCGGATGACAAGGCCGTCCAGATAACGCGATAATACTTTGGCCGTGTCCGCCAGTGTTTCTCCTCTTTTAAGCTGGACTTCTTCAGAACGGAGGAAAATTGTGTCTCCCCCCAGCTGGTTCATCGCAACATCAAAAGAAACACGCGTTCTTGTTGAAGGTTTTGAAAAAAGCAAACCCAATGTTTTTCCGCTTAAATCATGATTATATTTTTTCCTGTTTTTTTTAATTTTAAAAGCCAGATCAAAGAGGCCGTTTATCTCTTTCGTGCTTAAATCTTTTAAATTAATTAAATCTTTCTTCATTGTTTTATCTCCGAAAACACCTCATCTAGTATTTTTACAGCTGCATCAATTTCTTCTTTTGTAATAATCAAGGGCGGAACAAACCTCAGGACATTATTTTTTAAACAATTAATAATCAAACCTCTTTCAAGGCATTTCTGGACTACATCCTGGCCGTCGGCAGTCAATTCCACTCCGATTAATAAACCTTTCCCTTTTATTTTTGCGATAAATTTATATTTATTTTTTAAGCCTGATAATTTTTCCTGAAAATAAATCCCACTGGATATTACTTTTTCAATTATATTTTCTTTATAGATTGTCTTTAAAACCGTTAACGCCGCCTGGGTAACAAGAGGATTTCCCCCGAATGTTGAAGCGTGATGGCCGGGTTTAAACGTTTCAGCGATTTTCTTCCTGGCAATCATGGCCCCTATGGGCAGGCCGTTAGCCAGCGCTTTAGCTAAAGTAATAATGTCAGGTTCTAAACCATAATGCTGGTAAGCGAATAACTTTCCTGTCCGCCCCATACCTGTTTGTATTTCATCAACAATCAAAATCATCTTTTCTTTTTTTACTATCTCCCGGACTCCCTGCCAGAACGAAACATCCGCCTCGTTTATGCCTCCTTCCGCCTGAATTATTTCGGTCATGATGGCGCATGTCGAAGGTTTCACAGCCGCTTTTAGCGCCGGAAGATTACCGAAAGGAATAGTCACAAATCCCGGCATTAAAGGTTCAAAACCCTCCTGATATTTTTTTTGCCCTGTAGCCGTAACTGTGGCAAGTGTCCTCCCGTGAAAAGAATTATCAAATGTAATAATTTCATACCTGTCCGGGGAAAATCTTGTTTTACTGTAAAGCCGTGTCAATTTAATCGCCGCTTCGTTTGCCTCGGCCCCGCTGTTGCAAAAAAAACATTTGCCCCTGAAACTATTCTTAATCAACAATTTCGCGAGATCAACCATCGGTTCGGTATAATATAAATTTGAGGTATGAATTAATCTCCTGGCCTGCCTGTTTATCGCCTTTACCACCCGGGGATGCGCGTACCCCAGGGCGTTTACCGCCAATCCCGCTACAAGGTCCAGGTACTTTTTTCCTTCGCTGTCCCAAAGATAACACCCCTCGCCTTTTTCAAAAACAACAGGAAACCTTTTATAAGTCTGGCAAATATATTTTTCTTCCTGTTTGATTATTTTATCTTTTATCCGAAGGATACCGCCATTTTGACTTTTGACTTTTAACTTTTGACTTTTCATTTTACTATCTCCGTTCCCACACCCTTGTCCGTCATAATTTCCAATAAAATGGAATGCTCGATTTTTCCGTCAATAATATGCACTTTTTTAACACCCGCGTTTAAAGCCTTTAAACCGGCGCCGATTTTCGGCATCATTCCGCCCTGTATCACACCGGACTTGATTAATTTTTTTATTTTGGCCTGGTCCAGGTGAGGAATTAAATTCCCCTCTTTATCCAGGACACCCGGTGTATCTGTCAAAAGTATCAGTTTCTCCGCTCCAAGGGCGGCCGCGATTTCACCCGCCGCAAGATCAGCGTTTATATTATAAGTAAAACCGTCTTCCCCCATCCCTACAGATGAAATTACCGGTATAAAACCCTTTTCGTCCAAAAGATTTATAACTTCAGGGTTTATTTTTTTTACCTCACCTAAAAAATCGCCGGCAGGCGGCTTTTTATTTTTAAGTTTTTTCGCGACAATAAGGTTCCCGTCCTTGCCGCTTAACCCCACAGCGTTCCCGCCGTGATTATTGATAATCCCGACAAGCTCCTTATTTATCGTTCCCGAAAGGACCATTTCAACGATTTTTACAGTCTCTGAGTCCGTCACCCTCTGGCCGTTGACAAATTCAGGCTGTTTGCCGAGTTTAATCATCAATTCCGATATTTCTTTTCCTCCCCCATGGATTACCACGGGACTTATACCTACATATTTCATTAAAATTATGTCCAGGCAAACAAGTTTTTTCAGTTCTTTGTTTGTCATCGCGCTCCCGCCGTATTTAATCACAATCGTTTTACCGTAAAACTTCTTGATATATGGCAGCGCCTCCATCAAAATATTTGCTTTTTCTATTAATTCTTTCACCCAGCCCCTCCTTTCTATCAAAATAAATTTCTTAGTTTCTAAAACAGCAAATTATATCCAACCGTCCGTTAAATTCAAATTTTAGGAAGGGCGGGGTTCATAAATTCTCCTCTTGCCTTTTCTCTTCAAACCCGACTTTCCATTTTCGCTTCAATTCTTCATTTCTTACTATCTCATCCGGATCGAGCATTTTTTTCACATAATTTTTGTCAATGATTATTTTATTCATCTTCATATCCGGCGCCTCAAAGGATATTGTTTCCAGCAATTTTTCCATGAGAGCGTATAATCTTCTTGCGCCGATATCTTCGGTTTTCTCATTCAGCTCCATTGCCACGGACGCAATCTTTTCTATGCTGTCTTTTTTAAAACTCACTTCAATATTTTCTGTCTTCAGCAATTCGATATACTGTTTTATCAGGGCGTTCTTGGGTTCTGTCAAAATACGAAGAAAATCTTCTTTTGAAAGCGAATTCAATTTAACCCTGAGCGGAAACCTCCCCTGGAGTTCCGGTATAAGGTCCGACGGTTTACTCACATTAAATGCCCCGGCGGCAATAAAAAGTATATGGTCTGTTTTTACCATACCGTATTTTGTCGCGACCGTCGAACCCTCAATTATCGGCAGTAAATCACGCTGGACGCCTTCCCTTGAAACATCCGGGCCCCTGCCCGCCTCACGGCCCGCGATTTTATCTATCTCGTCGAGAAAAATAATCCCTGTATCTTCAACACGTTTCAGCGCTTCTAAAATAACTTCATCCATATCTATAAGTTTATGGACCTCCTCCTGAAATAAAAATTTTCTTGCGTTCGCCACATTCATCCGGCGTTTTTTGGATTTTTTCGGGAAAAGGTTACCCAGGGCGCTGTGAATCTGCATACCGACTTCTTCAATACCCGATGATGAGAAAATTTCTATCATCGGCATAAGGGAATCCTTCGCGTCGATTTCAATTTCCCTTTCTTCCAATTCACCTGTTTTTAAAATATTCCTCAGCTTTTCCCTTGTCCGCGCGTTCCTCTCTTCTTTTTCAGTGACTGTCAGGCCCTCTTTGGGAAAATTCGGTTCATCTTTTGTTTTTTCCATCGGCAAAATAATATCAAGCAGCCTTTCTTCAACCATTTCTTCGGCGTGTTTCCGGACTTCCTCCGTCTTCTCATCACGGACCATTTTAACCGATATATCGGCAAGGTCCCTGACCATTGATTCCACATCCCTGCCCACATACCCCACTTCGGTGAATTTGGAAGCTTCGATTTTTAAAAAAGGCGCCTTAACCAATCTGGCAAGCCTTCTCGCTATCTCTGTCTTCCCCACGCCTGTGGGCCCTACCATAATAATGTTTTTCGGCGTAACCTCATCTTTTAAATCAGGCGGGAGGTTTTGCCTCCTCCAGCGGTTTCTCAAGGCAACAGCCACTGACATTTTGGCCTTGGTCTGCCCGATTATATATTTATCTAATTCCGCCACAATTTCTTTTGGTGTTAAAGATTCCATTTTTTCTCCTGTTAAACTATTTCGCCCGCTAATGTGTGAGGCCCGGTTTTTACTATTTTTATAGCAACTTCCTGTCCGATTAAACCACCGTTCCCGCTGAAAACAACCGGTTTTCCTGTCCTTGTTTTGCCGAACAATTTTTGTTTTTCATTTTTACAAACGCCTTCAATCAAAACACTTGTTATTTTGTTTAAAAGTTTTTCATTCACGCGTCTCGATATATTTTCCTGCATGTCAATTATATCTTTCAACCTTTTTTTCTTAACAGTTTCCGTAATAGAGTCTTCCAATTCCAATGCCTTCGTATTAGGCCTTTTTGAATACATAAAACTAAAGGCTGAATCAAATTCAGTTTTTCTCATATAGTTTAATGTATCTTCAAAATCCTTTTCAGTTTCACCGGGAAAACCTATAATAATATCGGTAGTGACCGACGCGTACGGTCTCAATTTTCTTATATAATCAATCTTTTTATCATATTCCGCTATGGTATACCCGCGGTTCATAAGTTTTAAAACCCGGTCAGAAGCCGACTGGAGGGGCAGATGATAATGCTCGCACACCTTTGAGCATTCATTAATAGTCTGAATATCTCCCTCGCTTAGATCCCGGGGGTGCGATGTCAAGAACCTTATTCTCTTTAACCCCTCAATTTTATTCAACTCCTCCAAGAGGTCCCTGAATTTTTTACCATTGTCGTAATACGAATTAACATTCTGGCCCAGGAGAGTAATCTCTTTTATTCCGTTTTTCACGGCATCCCCGGCTTCTTTCATCACAGAGCCAAACGGTCGGTTTTTTTCCGCGCCCCTTGTAAACGGTACAATACAATAGGAACAGTAATTACTGCATCCCCTGCTTATCGGAATAAACCCTGTAATCTTTCCGTTTTTTAGCCATGGAATATTTTCATTTATGATTTTATTTTCCACGTCCCATTCCGTGTCATAAACCCGTTTTCGTTTTTTTATGATATCTTCAAGAAGAGATGGAATTTTTAATAATGTCTCAGTCCCGAAAACAAGGTCGAGCCCCGGAAATTTTTTTAAAAGTTCTTTGCT
The DNA here is from genome assembly GCA_040754625.1 of bacterium. Classification (NCBI taxonomy): domain Bacteria; species bacterium. The sequence goes on from JBFMCF010000137.1 coordinate 13,725, forward strand.
CTTTTCCTGCCCTATGCACCCGCCAAACGCAATAATTTTACCAGGATTGTTTTTTTTATGGCTCCGGAAGTTATTCAAATGCTGATACGCCGTTTCCTCGGCTTTTTTCCTGACACTGCACGTATTCATTATAATAATATCCGCGTCCTTATAATTACCCGCGGGATTAAACCCTTTCCGGGACAGCAATACCCTTAATTTCCCGGAATCCGCCTCGTTCATCTGGCACCCGAAGGTTTCAATAAAAAATTGCAGATTATTATTATTTGCAGTTGTCATAAAAAATACATTTTATCATAAAACAGGCTTATTTTCAAAATTTAATTTAAATAACTTGAGTTTGGCAAATTTAAGCTGCCAATTTTAAAATATTTGGCAAAACCATAAGTGAATCATGAGAAAAAGAATCTCTAAAATGAAAAACTTTTTGCCTGAAAGTTTTATGTTTTTCATTAT
>JBFMCF010000138.1 GCA_040754625.1 bacterium
TTGCCGCGATGGGGCTTGCTATTCAAATGTATCAACTTCAAGCCTATCGTGCAAATAAATCCACATGGAAAATAAAATCATTAGTCATCGGTGAAGGTTGAAAAAACTCCCCGATGGCTCAAATAATCAATATCTCCAAGGCGATAATTAACTTCAAAATTGTAACCCATTAAATAATTTCCGGGTGCTATATCATAAGTCATATCAATAGAATGGGCTTCTAAAAAACTAGTTGTGTTTGTCCCCATCCATACTAAACCATCCCATCCGGTTGGAAGTGATAAACCTGTAACATCTACATCATTGTAAAAATCCAGCCAGACACCTGAAAGATATGAATCATTAATTGAATTATAGAAACTATAATCATATTGCCATGAACCATTCCCTAAATCTTTCTCTGTATAGCTAATAATCGGAACAGCATGCACTCCAGATGTAAAAACCAATACATTCATCAAAAGAAACAACATTAAATACTTTTTCATACATCCCTCCTCTTTTTCTTTCCTATTGCACACTCAACTTATAATCCCCATTGATTATCTGTTGAGAATTCGCTTTAAAATACAAGCTGCCATCCGGCTTAAGTATCTCTATCCCCATTGAATCAGGGTTGCTGTCAGAAATAATTGCTGTCCATGAATATCCGCCTCCCCCGTTTACTGTCCCAATACCTTTAATAGTTACGATATTATTATTCACAGATATTTCTGTAATTGTTGTGCTTACAAGTGATAGCCTATTAAGTGTATAATAATATTTCAACCAGCCTGTTCCAAGCGTTAAAGAATCTATATTCAAAGACAAACCTGCCCTGAATGACTGACTAAGATAATTATAACCCGAACCATATATTATTATCGTCTGTTTAATTTCTTCCGCAGTAATTACAATCCCGCATTCGCCGGCTGCTCCCTTGTCATCTGTAACTTTTACCTTTGCGTTATAAGTGCCGGAAGCATTGTATGTATAACTTGCTGTGCTGTCTAAAGTAATTGTATCATAATAATAGTCTCCGTCAAAATCCCATTCGTAGCTCACAATACTTCTGCCGTCTGAAACCTCTACATCCGTTTTGAAATTTACTGTCAACGGGACATTCCCTGATACCGGATTTGCCGTTAAGCTTACTGACGGCATTCCTTGACTTATATTTACAAGAAGCCCTATAGATTCTCCGGAGATTATATCATGATTTTCGCATTTTGTCTGCGCTTTTACAAGATATTTATCCGGCAAAAACCATGTTTTCTGAACAGCCGTTCCATCTCCCCAGTCGGAGTATGTTCCATCTCCAAACTGGAATTTATATAGAATGTTATGCCCCTTGCTGGATGATGCATCTTTTGTTGTATATATATATGTTTCTCCGGCAATCCCGTTTATTTCACCCTCAGGTTTACAGGGAATTGATACTTTTTCATCTAAAATCCCGTTCCCCCAGAGTGATTCTAACATATAGTATACAAACCTCGGTTCCATTATATCAGGATTCAAACCATTATCTCTCACCCTCATAATCCCGCACCATTCCTCATTTAAGTATCCGTCAGGACTGCTGGATTCGGAATGCCCTGTTGTTCCATGGTATCCAGGGTCATTGTCTGTATATGTTGTATCAGTGGAGTATTTCCCCTTCCACCATTCATCTGAATATGTTCTTATTGAACCGCCTATACAAACAGATGAATTTGCTTTTATCTCATTCCAGAGCGCCTTTATATTTTCTGCCTGATACGCCGGTCCAATATTTTCATATTCATTTTTATTAACATTGTCATATGTGTCTATACCATATCCTAAAATCATAAAAGGTTTACTGCTCACGGTTTCATAATCACTGAATAAACTCCCAAATGTACCGCCCCGATAAACACCTGCTCCCCATACATCAAGATTTGGCAATGAATTATCATACGCACCAATAACATTTATAAGATTACTATCAAAAAGAGGTGTTGTTACCGGATGATAACTCTCTCCTTCCTCTATATGCGCAACTTCTGCCATTTCATCTATCAAACTAAAAAGCGCGTCCGGTTTAGCCCCATACTTCCACTCTGCATTTAAATCATTGCCGATTGACCACATCAAAACTGCAGGATGGTTCTCATGCATTTTTATCATTGTTTTGAACCCGCTCTTTATTTCTTCCCTGACATTATCAGTTGAGTCTAAATCAATATTTAACCCCGGTTTTATTCTATACCCTGCTATTATATATATCGGATTTACCCCGCCATTATACGCCTTATCCAAAAACTCCAGATGATTACTGGTTGAATCGAGATTCCATACATGAATGGCATTTGCACCCATCTGTCTTAATAAAGCCAAATCCCGTTCATAGATGTTTTTGTATTCCGCTTTGAAATAATCTCCATATGGCGCTGATTCCTCCGGATCTATTCCAACAGGAACCGGCGAATAATCAACAGCTTTTACTGTAAACGGTTCGCTGTTTATCAATAACTGCCTGCCGCTTGCTGTGACATTACTCGGCCGCCTGCAGAATATTGTTACATTTATTCCAATACCTGGAATTTCTTCATTCCCTGCTTTATCTGTTGCACGGCTCATTACTGTGTATTGTTTATCTCCTGACGGTGTCCATTCATAACTCCATGATGTTGTCCCCTGCGCATATACCCATGTGGAACCCCCGTCTGTCGATACCTCTATCCTTTCTATCCCTGAACCTGAATCTGATGCAATACCATCAATCGGGACCTCGCTATCTACAATTACTTCACCATTCCAAGGATTGGTTACTGTTGAAAGCGGTGATAGGTTATCAATCTCAAAAGCAGAACTGACAATAATTTTCCCGTTTATCCAACCGTCATTAGTTGAAATCCTTAAATAGACTGTAGCATCTTCAATTCCCGACAAATCATTCATTGAGCGCCAATAAAAAGTAATGTTGTTAACCCCGGAATCTGTTTTTATATTGCTTATCTGATATTCATTTTGATTATTTAAAACCGGCGTTCCATAATTAGCATTTACCTGTTCCAGTTCAGCCCTGTTCCAATTTAATCCATCAGGCGAATATTCCACTTTCAATCTATTAATATCTCCATTAAAGTCACTTACAAAAATACTTACCTCAACCTTCCCGTACCCTGTTTTTAAAGGATTAGGAATATTGGAAAAGTTTGCTTCAGGCGGGTTGTTAATTAATAAGCTAATTGGAATAGTAACCAGGCTATTATCAGAATCATTAGAATTTATCTCAAGTTGGGCTGTATGTATACCCGGAGGCAAAAGAGACGTGGTTAAATTTAAATTAATTAATGTGCTGTCCTCTTTTGAAATGGTCCCGCTCGTTATATTTTCCGTCAGCCAATCAGCCGAATCCGTGATTGTAAACCTTAACGGCTCCCCGCCTTTATTTTTTATTAATAAAATCTGGCTGGTATCCAAAGCCTGGCCGAGGACCAGGTCGTAATTTGAAGGGGTTGTTTCAATATCCGCGGGGCTTGAATAAATTATGACATTGCCACTAATCCATGACGCGTCAATAGTTGAATTATAACTATCTTTTAAAACCGCTGAATCAAAAATCAAATTTGTCACCCCGGTATTTTTAGCCCGAAAACCAATACTAAGCAAAATATCCTCAATGTTAATGTTTACTCCAGTAGTTTCATCCCTTACTATTCCTACTATTAATTTGCCTTCTTTTTTATCTTCTAAACCGCTTATTAAAATAGTGGAATCAATTCCGCCCTGGTTTAGAATGGTGCCTTCAACAACTTCCGGATTAATTCCATTGCTGGAATCGTTGTCAACATCCTGAATTTCCAATAAATTTGTGTCATATCCAAGATCAAACGCAGCACCATATAAATTATTAACTGAATTTACACGAAGGGGCATGCTGAATTCCGGAGATGTTAAATAAACAACCGTCGAATCCAATTTTACTTCAGCAGCAGTAATCGCAATAGTTAAAGTTAAACTGATAAATAAAACCAATAATAACTTTTTCATTTCTCACCTTTCTCAATTTTCCACCTTGAAACGAATACTTTTCTCACCCACATAATCATTTAAACCTGATATATTAACTATCAGGAAATGTTCTCCGTTTCTAAATCTTTTTGTATCGAAAAATTTTGTAAAAGGGGAATATCCTTCCTCTTCTTCACTGATGATCACATCATCCAAAATAAAAGAAACTTCATATTGCTGATTAATCAGCATATTTTTACTATCGTCATCTAAAGTGATTTTAACGGCTATTTCATCTTTTACGACAGGAAGGTTATCTTCCATTCTTATAATACCGCTTATTAATTCAATAGTAAAATCAGGTGTAAAATTAAATGATTTGGATAACATATAATGCTCATTTATACTTACATTGGGCCTCGATAACGCATTCGCCCTGATTCGGCTTGCTCTCTCTGACGCTTCTATACCCTCCGGCGAATTTAATCTTTCCGTTAAATTATTGAATCCGCCCAATTGGGCTATTCTTTTCTGGCATTCAATATAAGTTTGACTGTTTCCTGCTGTTATTATGCTGTTATCCGGCAAGGCATAGGCTGAAATTTTCATAAAAAATTTATCCAGTTTTGGGACCTCAATTAAACCTGACTCATCTTTTCCGTCCCAGTTTTCTGTGTTATCGATTGCTAAACGGGGCCCCCAGTCTATAATGGTATTTAACACTGCGGTCCTGTAAATATTTGCCCTGATCCTGACTTTCGCCGGTTTCTTTAAAAAATAATCTACATTATACCCGTTTGTGAAATCAATAGGAACAGTGACAAATATATCTTCTCCGCCTGAAGAATCAGTTGGATCATAAATATAAATTCCGCCATTTGCATCTTTGGCTTCAATTGTAAAATAATAAGCGTCATTTGGAACCGCGTTACCATATTTATCCTTTCCATCCCACTCCAGATAATTCATCCCCGTAAAACACTGTTTTTCTATTTCCTTAACAATATAGTTGTCCGCGTCATACAACCTGAGTTTTATGTTTGCGTCTGTATCAATATAAAAAGAAACCCTTGCGCTTTGACTGTTTATATTAATCATTTGCGGGTTCACAGTCACCTCTGAAATCTGCAGGGCAAAAATGTCACTTATACCTATCAATAAATTTATTAAAATTATGGGAAAAATTTTCTTCATCTATATCCTCCGGAATTTTACATTTTACATTTTACATTTTAATATTTTCATTTTTTACACATCATCTCCACACCGGGTCCTTTGCTTCACCGGGCGGAAAAGTAATCTGATGCTGATTAGAACCGTCTATATCCATAATCCAGAGCTGTTCACTGCCTGTCCGGTTCGATACAAAAGCTATCTCTTTGCCGTCCGGAGAACAACAAGGGTTGCCGTTATAACCTAAAGTTTTAGTTAACTGTTTACTGCCACTCCCGTCTATATTCATGCTCCAAATCTGATAACTGCCGCTTCGATTGGAAACATATACAATCATAGAGCTATCCGGCAGCCAGACATTTTGCGAGTTGTCATAACCGTCTGATAATAATTTTTTAAAACTCCTCCCGTTTATATCAAATAACATTAAATCCTGTTTCAATACTTTTTCACGCGGCGGCATAAATAAAGAATAAATTAATTTATTTCCATCTTTCGAAAATGTTATAAAATTTTCCATGCCTTTTTCAAAAATAAATTCTCTCTCTTCAAGAAACTTATCTTTTTCTATCGGAATTTCCCATACATTACTGTCTTCAGGGACCACTGATATTATCGAAGTATAGATTATCCTGCTGTTATCAGGCGACCACACCGGCCTTGAATAATTACCGGGTTTTACTTTTATTTTTTCTAAATTACCGCCTTCCGTACTTATTAACAAAAGTTCACCGCGGTTATTGCCAAAAACTATCCGCTTTCCATCCGGCGAGAAACTCGGCCATCGCTCGTCTTCTATTGTATTTGTAAGCTGCTTTAAATTTCTCCCGGTGGAATCAACTGTATAAAGTTCCCAATTGCCGCTCAGGGACGAAATAAAGGCAATTCTCTCCATGCCCATTGTAACTGGAGGGAGCATTAATAATAAAACTAGTATATTTATTACTTTCATTTCTTAACCTATCTCTTTTTCAACCTATTCTCAATATCCGCATACAATCCATCAAATACAACAAAACTCTTTCCCATTATTTCATCATTGCTTTTAGAAGAAACGATTATTCCATTAACAATTGCGTTTAATCCCGCTGATTCAGATGTAACTTTATCTCCTGAAATATTTGTTTCAATGTCCTGAATGATTTTTTTGAATATATTCAGTATAGAATTGTTTATTTTATATTTCTCCAAAATATGCGTAAAAGTTGATTTACCCTCCCTGCTTCTCAAATCAGAAACGGGAACGTCAAAAGATGTCCCATCCATTTTAAAGGTATCCCTGGGATAGAATTTTATCACCGCGCTTTTATCAACATAATTTTTAATCAGCCAGATCGACGCGCATTTGTCAAGCTCCATACCTTTCCAGGTGGAAAAAGTTTCGGCATAACCATTCCTTAATAAAATTAAAAGTAATATAATACCTATACTGACTTTATTTAACATTGCTTATTTTTTCCAAATGATATACTTTGCTGTCAGATTTTATTTTTTTATGGTTTACCCGGCTTAAAACACATTCTTCACAGCCTTTCATAAAGCCAGCTACAAAGCCGGATGCCGGATTGGAATATAAATTTTCCGTGCTGTCAAATTGTTCAATTCTGCCTTTATTCATAACAGCAATTTTCTCTGACATAAAAACCGCGTCTTCCTGGCTGTGAGTAACAAATATTGCCGTTATATTTAAACCCGATAAAATATTTTTGACCTCTGAACGGATATCATGCTTTAAATTACAGTCAAGGCTGTTAAAAGGTTCGTCTAAAAGGAGCAGTCGCGGTTCAACCGCAATTGCCCGTGCCAGGGCCGCTCTCTGTTTTTCACCGCCTGAAAGTTCCGACGGGTAACGGTTCCCCGCGGATGAAAGGGAAACCATTTCCAATGCCTCACTCACTTTGTTTTTTAACTCATTTTCAGGTATCTTTTTAATTTTTAAACCGAATTCCATATTTTCATAAACCGTCATATGCGGCCAGAGCGCCAGGTTCTGGAATACCATACCGATGTTTCTTTTCTCCGCGGGAATAAAACATTTATCCGCGATTGAATTTATCACCCCGTTAATTTCTATCTGCCCGGAATCCGGATGGTCCAGACCCGCGATAAGCCGAAGCAGAGTTGTCTTTCCGCATCCCGACGGGCCGAGAACACTTACCAATTCCCCTTCATTTATAGCAAGCGTTATTCCTTCCACTGCCTTAATATTCCCAAATGATTTTGATATATTTTTTAATTCTATAGTTTTCATATTATTTTTCTCTCATTAAACAAAATTAATGCCGGAAGCAATAAAACTAACATCACTATAACGGCCAGCGCGCATGTCAGGCTGCTTGAACCGTAATGCATCAAATTATACATCCGCATAGGCAAAGTTGCCATTCCCGCCGGCGTTACAAGAAGCGAAGCGCCGAGTTCGCCAAAACAAAATATAAAACTTAATATCCAGCTCACTTTAATTATTGGTTTTAAAAGCGGAATTAAAATATGAATTAAAGTTTGCCCAAAATCGGCGCCGGAAACAAACGCGGCTTCTTCAAAAGATTTATTTATTTGATTTAAACCTATCCAGATAATTTCAGAGCCAAACGGCAAAAACATTGTAATATAGGCTAAAATTACTATTGCAGGGCTTTTGTAAAAAAATGAAAATATTGGCCTATTCCAGAACTTGACCAAAGCGATACCGACAATTGTTACAGGTAACGCGAGAAGAAACAAATAAACATTCCAGTTTAAATTCCCTGTTTCCGATAAATTTTTCTTCTTATCTTCAACGTATTTTCTGAAATTCGCGATAAAAAATCCTATGAAAACTATAAAACACGCCCCTGTTACGGAAAAAACAAAACTTCTGATTAATTCAGGATATGACGTTTTGAGCGCAAAAACAAACGCCCCGGGAGTTAAGGATTTGATGAGTAAAACTCCAACCGGCAAAAACAGGGTTAAGCAGGAAAAAACCATACAAAATAAAAAACATAAATATTTCCATTTCAAGAGATTAATCAAATTCCCTTGTTTTTTTTCATTTATTACCGGCACAAAATGTTTTCTCTTAATCAAAAATCCAAGGCTAAATATCATAACAAATACTATAAAAAGAAGCGGCAATGACATAATAATCGCGGACTGGAAAGAATTAAACGCGGATACCTGTGAAAATATTTCAACAGGATAAACATTTACCTGCAGGCACGCGGGCACGGAAAAATTTGAAATCGCCAGAAGAAAAATAAATACAAAGGATACAATTATTGAAGGAATAATTAAAGGAAAGGTAATTTTTCTGAAGGCTTCAAACTTACCAGCCATAAGGATCCCCGTTTCTTCCAATTCCCGGTCCATAGAATCAAGGCCTGTTTTGATAAGATAAAAGGCAATAGGGAAAAGCCCGAATGACATCACCATTATAACACCTTTTAAGCTGTATATATTAAAAAAATCTTTAAAAAAACTATTTATGTTTATCCATGCCAGGGCAATTATATACAGCGGAATCAATAAAGGAATTATAAATAACGTGTTAAATATTTTTCTGCCCGGTAAATTTGTCCGGCTTATTAAAAATGCAAGAGGTAATGCAATGGCTGTAGAAAATAAACCCGTAAAAACACCTATTACAAGACTTTTTCCCAATAAAATAACCTGGCGTTCATTTAACAGCAGTATATTTAGTAAATTATTTTCAAAGACAGCCTCTATCAAGCTATAAAATAACGGCACGAAAATCACAAATGTTGATAATATAGCTATTATTGATATAAATCTTTTCTTTACCATATTACTTTATGAATACCTCCTGCAAAAATTTACCGGAGTTTTCAATCCTTTCGGCCACTTTTTCAAAATCAACGCTCATGGTTAGAATACTTTTATAATCCCTGACATTTTCAGGCTTATTAACATCAGGCCTCAGGGGCATTTGTGCTGATTGAGAGAACGCAAGTTTTCCTTCCACCTCTTTTGATAAAATATAATCAATTAATTTTCCAGCATTTTCCGTATTCCTTGCCCCTTTTATCAAAGACACCGTATTTGGAAAAACAAATGTCCCCATTCCTTCCTGGTCGGGATAAATTATTTTTACAGGGTAACCATCGAGTATCCCGATATTCGCGTCATCGGTATCCGTAAGCCCTGCCGGTATTTCACCGCTTGCGACCCTGTCTTTCACAACCGAATTCCCATCAACAACTATCGCGTTATTTTCTTTTAACTTTGTGAAATATTCTTTTGCCTTTTCATCTCCCCATAATTCAAAAAGCGCGGCGCACTGCGCGGAATATGTCCCAAAAAGCGGGTTTGTTACCGCGAATTTCCCTTTCCATTTCTTGTCAGTAAAATCCAAATTTGATTTCGGCGCGTCCGATTCTTTAACAAGTGCGCTATTATAAATAATGACCCTCGCCCTTGCCGCGAACCCTGTCCATGTGTTATCTTTATCCTGGAACATCTCAGGAATATCTTCAGCCGAAGGTGATTTATAAGAATCAAGTATCCCTTTCTTTTTCAGGACTATCGTCCGGATAATCTCATTATTCCAGAAAACATCGCACTGCGGATTATCTTTTTCTGAAATTAACCTGTTCACCAATCCGACTGTCTTCGTCGCCTCTGTGTCATATAACGCCTTGACCTTTATCCCTGAATTTTTCTCAAATTCCTTCAAAATCGGCTCGCTGTAAACCTGGTCATGGGCGACGTAAATGATAACTTCCTGTTTTTTGGAACAGGAAGAAATAAGAATCAATAGAAAAAATAATAAAATTTTAAATTTAGTAATTCTTTCACAGATATTTTTCATAATACCTACTGTTCCTTAATTTCCTTCAAAACTTCAGATTCCAAAATAACATCATCACTTTTTATGATTAACGAATCCTTAAAACTAAAACCTCTACAAACATAACCAATCTTTTCCTTCAACTGTTTACCTGAAATAAATTCAATTGAAACTATATAGCCAGAATCACTTTTTATCTTAAAAGAAAACATTATTGAATCATTAGGTTTTATATTTTTAAAAGTAAATTTTTGCCGGCATACTTCAATTGTTCCGCTGACAATTTCTTTATCAGCTTTATTAATCAATCTAACCTCTCCATAATTTTTTGTTCCCATACAATATCCATTGCGAAAGATTAATCCGACGATAATAAATAAAACGAATATTATTATCATTAATATTTTTTTCATCAGTATCGCCAACATAAACAGCGTCTCTTAAATTTCCTCCACTTCACCCCAAAAAGCCCTGTTCTTTAGAACGGGGTGTAGGGGGTTATTTTAAGTTTATTATGAATATAAATAATGTCACAGTAAAAAATATAAAATAGAAACAACTATAATTCCACAAATATTTTGATTTTTTAGTTAACTCAGAATTATTTATATCAATATATTTCTTACGTTTCAAAAACATTAATAGAGCTAAATTATTTTTAACAGAATTATTTATAAATAAATTAGGACTACCTAATTCTCTCCATGTATTAAAATGCTTTTCTTTTAAAAATACTAAATATTTGTAATTTAAAAATAATCCATAAATAACAAAAATAAAATTTACTACAAAAAGTATTGGCAAAATTATTTTTACCATTTTATTATTTGTCAGACATTTTTCTAATATAAAATTTTACAGGTCCATAAGTATTATATAGCTCATCATCAGGCTCAATAATTCTCAATTCACATGTGATTAATTTACTGATTGCTAAGTCTTTAGGGCATTCGTAAGTAAAAAATGAAAATCCATTATCATTACGTCCTATAAAAGGGTCATATTTATTTTCGATAAAATAAGATAATATTAAAGAATTTTGCAAATAAAAATCGATTTGTATTTTTAATTTTAAATTATACCTCTCTGATAATGGTTTGAAATATATTTCATCAGACATTTTATCTAATAGAACACCAACATCATATTTACCTGTATATTTGTTTTTAAATTCAATCCTTTTGATTAAACCTTTTTTGGTAATATCTAATTCTTCATTTATTAAATAATTATAAAAATCTTTAGGGGTAGCAATCGCTTGAACAAAGAGTCTTATTGATTTTGGAGCATTAAAGCTCAAAATCGATTTATTAAATAATAAAGTTACCAATAAAAATAAAATCAATATTAACAATAAAATAATACTACTCATAATTACAACTTGAAATTTTCTCATTTCATTTGTTATAAAAATTTTTATAGATTTTAACCACTTGTATTTTAATTTATTTTTTACCAACTCCCAGTTGCTCCACCTGAAGTTTTTCCTTTCTCTTTCAATCGTTCATATTCTCTTCTTACGGCATTAACATAATCTTGACAATTATTATCCCTGAGTCTCCAATCCATATCCCAATTTTCTTGAACATTTTTCTCTGCTTCATGCATTTTTTTATCATCATAATTATTTGGATCTCTGCTAAAATCATAATCATCCCTTGTATGATTTCGATCTGGTCTTATCCTATCATCATCAAAAAAACCACTATTAGTCCTAAAACAAGCGAGTTTTTTTAAGCGCGACTTAAAATTAATCGGCAGCCATGGAAAATCTTTATTTTCGCTCTATTCGTCCATATAAAATTTATTTTTTGTTTCGTTAAACTGGGAAAATATTTTTTTAAGTCTAATTTTGGCCAAAATCATAAAAAATTGAC